>NZ_JBMDJC010000032.1:0-46658 GCF_057808995.1 Acidovorax sp. FG60 | reverse complement strand
GCAGCGAAGCGAAGGGACGCAGCGTGTAGGGTCGCCTTCTCTTTGGTGACTTTCTCTTGGCGACGCAAGAGAAAGTTACTGCGCCGCCGGGCGCACACCCCGGCTCCCGCCCTGGAAACCAGGCATGCGGCAAATCCAGCGCTCAAACCCTGGCTTCGACAGGCTCGGCCCGAACGGTCAGGGTGACGCCCCGGCTTCGACGAGCTCAGCCCGAACGGATCGTGCGGTGAAGCGGTCGGGAGGCAAGCCCTTCACGCGCCCAATTTACCCAAGGCGCGCAACACATTCTCCGCAGTCGCCGGTGCCATCAACACCACGGGCTCCGCAGCGTCCTGCCCCTCACGTCCTGCAGCCACCGCATTGCGCAGCGCCTCGTACACACTGATCGCCAGCATGAACGGCGGCTCGCCCACCGCCTTGCTGCCTCCCACGTTGTCTTCCCGGTTGGCCTCGGGCCACAGTTCCACCTTGAAGTGTTGGGGGATGTCCCCCGTCGCCGGGATCTTGTAGGTGCTCGGCGCGTGGGTGGTCAAGGTGCCCTTGTCGTTCCAAACCAGTTGCTCGGTGGTCAGCCAGCCCATGCCCTGCACAAAACCACCTTCTATCTGCCCGATGTCGATGGCCGGGTTGATGCTGTGGCCCACGTCGTGCAGGATGTCCACGCGCGCCACGCGGCTTTCGCCGGTCAGCGTGTCGATGACCACCTCGGAACAGGCAGCGCCGTAGCTGAAGTAGTAGAACGGCCGTCCTGTGAGCGTGGTCTTGTCGTAGTGGATCTTTGGCGTGCGGTAAAAACCATCGCTCCACAGCTGGATGCGGTTGGCGTACGCCTCCTTCACCACGTCGTCGAACGCGCGCACCTTCTTGGGCGAGATCACCTGGCCGCCCTCGAAGCGGATGGCACCCGCACCGCAGCCATCGAGCCCGCACACGAACGAGGCCAGGTTGTCCCGCACATTGCGGGCTGCGAACTGCGCCGCGCGGCCGTTCAGGTCGGTGCCGCTGCTGGCGGCGGTGGCGCTGGCGTTGGGCACCTTGCTGGTGTCGCTGGCCGTGACCAGCACGCGGTGCAGCGGCACACCCAGCTCGTCGGCCACGATCTGCGCCACCTTGGTGTGCAGGCCCTGGCCCATTTCGGTGCCGCCGTGGTTCACCTGCACGCTGCCGTCGGTGTACACATGCACCAGCGCGCCCGCCTGGTTGAACAGCGTGGCGGTGAAGCTGATGCCGAACTTGACGGGCGTGATGGCCAGGCCGCGCTTGAGCACCGGGCTTGTGGCGTTCCACGCAGCGATGGCGGTCTGGCGCTGGCGGTAGTTGGCATCGCGCTCCAGCTGGGGCATCAGCGCGTGGAGGATGTTGTCCTCCACCGTCATCTGGTAGTGCGTGACGTTGCGGCCATCCGCTGCATCCTTGCCGTACAGATTGACCATCCGCACGTCCTGCGCATCGCGACCCAGCGCGCGGGCGATGTCGCCCAGGATGGCCTCGATCACGATCACGCCCTGCGGTCCGCCGAAGCCGCGAAACGCCGTGTGGCTCTGCGTATTCGTCTTGCAGCGGTAGGAGGCGATTTCCACATCGCTCAGGTAGTACGCGTTGTCGGCATGGAACACGGCCCGGTCGGCCACGGGGCCGGACAGGTCGGCGCTGAAACCGCAGTTGGCGGCCATCTGAAGCTTCAGGCCCGTGATGCGGCCGGTGTCGTCAAAACCCACGTCGTACTCGTACGCAAACGGGTGGCGCTTGCCGGTGACCATGAAGTCCTCGTCGCGGTCCAGCCGCAGCTTGACGGCGCGGCCGAACTTATTGGCAGCCACGGCGGCCCACACGGCCAGGTGACCCGCCTGGGTCTCCTTGCCGCCAAAGCCGCCGCCCATGCGGCGGCATTCCACCTTGACCGCGTGGTTGTCGATGCCCAGCGCGTGTGCCACCCAGTGCTGCACCTCGCCGGGGTGCTGGGTGCTGGAGTAGATCCACCACTGCTTTTGCTCCAGCGGCAGCGCGTAAGCGATTTGGCCTTCCAGATAAAAATGCTCTTGCCCGCCCACTTCAAAGGCGCCGCTGAGGCGGTGGGCGGCTTGGGCCAGGCCTGTCGCAGCGTCGCCCCGGCGCACGAACACGGGGGGCAGCACGTAGCTTTCGGCTTTCAGTGCCTCGTGCACGGAAAGCACGGCGGGCAGTGGGGCGATGTCGAGCTTCACGGCACGCACCGCACGCCGCGCCTGCATGACCGAGTCGGCCACCACCAGGCCGATGACCTGGCCGATGTGCTGCACGGTGTCGACTGCAAAAACGGGCTCGTCGTGCGCAAAGGCGGCCAGCAACTTGTCGCCGGGAACGTCTTGCGCCAGCACCACGCCGCGCACGCCGGGCAGGGCCAGGGCGGCGCTGGCATCCACGCCGTTCAAGGTGCCATGCGCCACCGTGGAGAGGATGGGCGCTGCGTACAACGTGCCCTTCACCTCCGGCAGGTCGTCGATGTAGTGGGCGGCACCGGCCACCTGGGCGCGCGCGCTTTCATGGATGTGCGACTGGCCCATGGCGCGGGGACTGGCGGGTGCGCTGGTCTGCTGCGGGGCTTGGGGCTCGGCGGCGTGGGCGTCGGCGGTGGCAGCCACCGGGTCGTCCACGGCGTCGCGGCTCACCGGGAGGCCCGTGGGGAGAGATTCGCGCTGGTTCATACCGCAGCCTCCAGTCGGAAGTTCTCCACGCTCACGGCCTCTTCGCCCTGGCTCTCCAGCCAGAAGCGCTGCAGCAGGCTGGCCAGCACCGTGCGGCGGTAGGTGCCGCTGGCGCGCATGTCAGAGATGGGGTTGAACTCGCCTTGCAGCGCTTGCGCAGCGCGGGCGATGGTGTCGGCATTCCAGGGCTGGCCGGTCAGCGCGGCTTCGGTCTGGCGCGCGCGGGCTGGTGTGGCAGCCACACCGCCCGCGCCGATGCTGGCGCGGCGCACCACGTCGGCTTCGATGTCCAGGTTGATGACAAGGCAGACGGCAGAAATATCGTCGTCGAAGCGCTTGGAAATCTTGTAGGCCCGAAGCACTTCCGTGACACCCGGCCTGGGCACCACGATGCGTGCCAGCAGTTCGTCGGGCGCCATCACATTCTGCCGGTAGCCGGTGTACAGGTCTTCCAGCGCCATGGCGCGTTCGCCGCGCACGCTGGCCAGCACCACCTGGGCGCGCAGTGCAATCAAGAGCGGCATCGAGTCGCCAATGGGCGAGCCGTTGGCCACGTTGCCCCCCAGCGTGCCCGAATTGCGCACGGGCAGGCCCGCAAAGCGCGTGGCAAAGCTGTGCAGCTGTGGCCACTGTGCGGTCAGTGCCGCAAAGGCGTTGGTCAGCGTGACGGCGGAGCCGATGGTGATGTGGTGTGCGTCCTGCTGGATCTGCCGCAGCTCTGCCGCGCGGGTCACATCCAGAATCTGCGCGTACTGTTTGTGCTGCTTGGTCACCCACAGGCCCACATCGGTGCAGCCTGCCACGACCTGCGCCGCAGGGTGTGCGGCGCGTGCGGCCAGCAGGTCGGGCAGCGTGGTGGGTGAAATATAAGAAGAATTGGCATCTGGCGCTTGATGGTCAAGCGCAAGCAGCTCTAATTTTTGTAGCAAAAGCGGCTCGTTCACCGCCATCGCTGGCAGGGCGGCCATCTGCTGTGCGGCGTTCAGGATGGGGCGGTAGCCGGTGCAGCGGCACAGGTTGCCCGAGAGTTCTTCCTGCGCCAGCTCGCGGGTGATGGGTTGGCCATGGCACACATGGTTCTGGTACATGCCAAAGAGGCTCATCACGAAGCCGGGGGTACAAAAGCCGCATTGCGAGCCGTGGCACTGCACCATGGCTTCTTGTGCTGGATGGAGCGTGATGGTTTGACCAGGAGCCGTTGCGGCATCGCCCACGGGCTGGATCAGCGGGTCTTCCGCCAGGTCCTCCACCGTCCACAGCGCCATGCCATCCACCGAATGCGCCAGGCGGATGCAGCTGTTCACCGCGCTGTAGTGCAGCTTGCCGTCCCGCGCCTCGCCCAGCACGACGGTGCAGGCGCCGCAGTCGCCTTCGCCGCAGCCTTCCTTGGTGCCGGTGCAGCCCAGGTCTTCGCGCAGCACCTCCAGCAAGGTTCGGTCGGGTGGTACATTGCCCAGCGCCACGGGCTGGCCTCGGCGCAGGAATTGCAAGGGTCTTGTTGTCATGACAAACGCCACTTCGATCTTGGATGGAAAGGTTCAGCAGAGGGTAGAACGCAGTACCGTTACCGGCATATGCGCAAGCTTATGGCACCCATGCCCACACCGCTATGAGAGACCACGCCCTTTTCGACAAGATAGACCTCCATCTCATAAGGGTCTTGCACACCGTGCTCACAGAACGCAGCGTATCGAGGGCCGCCGTCCGCCTGGGCATGCACCAGCCGGCGGTGTCGGCTGCGCTCAAGCGGCTGCGCGACCTGGCGGGCGACCCGCTGCTCGTGCGCTCGGGTGCCAGCATGATGCCCACCGATGCTGCGCTGCGCATGGTGGAGCCTGCGGGCGCGATCCTGCGCTCGGCCGAGGCGCTGTTTTCAGACGCACGCGGGTTTGACCCGCGTACAGCCACCCGCACCTTCCGCGTGGCCGCCAGCGATTACCTCGACCCCCTTTTTCTACCCCAGCTCGTGGCCCGCATCAAGGTCGAGGCCCCTTTGTGCCCCATCGAGATCCTGCCCCTGTCGGCCGACACGCACTACCACGCGCACCTGGCGCAGGGTGAGGTGGACGTGGTGATCGGCAACTGGCCCCAGCCGCCGGACGACCTGCACATGGGCCGCCTGTTTGGTGACGAAGTGGTCTGCCTGGTCGGCAAAGACCACCCCGCCGTGCGGCGCGGCTGGGACGTGGAAAACTGGCTGGCCGCCGAACACATCGCGCCCACGCCCACCCACCCCGGCGCGCGCGGCGTGATCGACGCCCACCTGGACAGCCTGGGCATGCAGCGCCACATCACGGCGCGCTGCGCACATTTCAGCCTCATCCCCAGCATCGTGGCATCGAGCTTGCTTGTGCTGACCACCGGCCGCCAGTACTGCGAGCGGTATGTGGAGCAACTTCCGCTGGCTATATTGCCGTGCCCGGTGCCGTTTCCTCGGCTCATGTACTACCAGCTGTGGCACGCCCGCACGCACCACTCGGCGGCGGCCGCCTGGCTGCGAGATTGCGTGAAAACCGTGGCTGCTTCGCTACGAAAAGAATAGCTGCTTGAGCATGCTGAACAAGCGCCATGAGGTATTTTCATTCTTATAACAAGTTGTAAAACTGAGAGACAATCCCCGCATGAGTTCTCCCCCCAATCCTTCAGCGCCTGGTGCGGCGCCGCCACGGCTGCAGCTGGTGGGCATCACCAAGCGCTACCCGGCCGTGGTGGCCAACAGCGGCGTATCGCTCACGGTGCTGCCGGGTGAAATCCACGCCGTGCTGGGCGAAAACGGCGCGGGCAAGTCCACGCTGATGAAAATCATCTACGGCTCGGTCAAGCCCGATGAAGGCAGCGTGTTCTTCAACGGCCAGGCCGTGCAGGTGCGCAACCCGCAAGAAGCGCGGGCCCTGGGCATTGCCATGGTGTTCCAGCATTTCAGTCTGTTCGACACCCTGACGGTGGCCGAGAACGTGTGGCTGGGCCTGGACAAGAGCCTGACGCTGGCCGAAGTGACCGGCCGCATCACCGCCAAGGCCACCGAATACGGCCTTGACATCGACCCCCTGCGCCCCGTGCACACCCTGAGCGTGGGCGAGATGCAGCGGGTGGAAATCATCCGCGCGCTGCTCACCAACCCCAAGGTGCTGATCCTGGACGAGCCCACTTCGGTGCTCACGCCACAGGCCGTCGAGAAGCTCTTCGTGGTGCTGCGCAAGCTGGCCCGCGAGGGTTGCAGCATCCTCTACATCAGCCACAAGCTGCACGAAATTCGCGCGCTGTGCACTGCCTGCACCGTGCTGCGCGGCGGCAAGGTGACGGGCGTGTGCAACCCTGCCGAGGAATCCAATGCCTCCCTGTCGCGCCTGATGATCGGCGCCGAACCGCCCGCGCTGGAGCACCGTGCGGTGCAGACCGGCGCCACCGTGCTGCGCGTCAAGGGCCTGTCGCTGCCGCGTGCCGACCAGTTCGGCGTGGACTTGATCGACCTGCAGTTTGAGGTGAAGGCGGGCGAAGTGGTGGGCATTGCCGGCGTGTCTGGCAATGGGCAAAAAGAGCTGCTGTATGCGCTGTCGGGGGAAGACCAGCGGGCCGAGCCTGCGAGCATCCAGGTCTCGGGCCAGAACGCAGGCCGCATGGGCCCCGGCCAACGCCGTGCGCTGGGCCTGCACTTTGTGCCCGAAGAGCGCTTGGGCCGGGGCGCCGTGCCCACCATGGGGCTGGCGCACAACCTGCTGCTCACGCGCACCAACTCCGTCAGCGGCAGTGGCTGGATCAAGGTGGGCGCGCTGCAAAAGCATGCGGTGGACATCATTGCCCGCTTCAACGTCAAGGCGGGCGGCCCCAATGCAGCGGCCAAGTCGCTGTCGGGCGGCAACCTGCAGAAGTTCATCGTGGGGCGCGAGATTGATGCCAACCCGAAGCTGCTCATCGTTTCGCAGCCCACCTGGGGTGTGGATGTGGGCGCCGCCGCACAGATCCGTGGCTCCATCCTGGCGCTGCGTGATGCGGGCTGCGCCGTACTGGTGGTCAGTGAGGAGCTGGACGAATTGTTTGAGATCTGTGACCGGCTGCACGTGGTGGCCAAGGGGCATTTGTCGCCTTCCGTGCCGCGCGCCGAGGCCACGGTAGAGCGCATCGGCGAATGGATGAGCGGGCTGTGGCATGCCGATGTCCAAGCGCACCTCGCACAACAGGCCAAGGCAGCGGAGGTGCAGCATGCTTAAGCTGGAACCGCGCCCCCAGGCTTCTGGCTGGTGGACCTATGGCTCGCCGCTGCTGGCGCTGGCCGTCACGGTGTTGATTGGTGTGGCCTTGTTCGTGGCGCTGGGCAAAGACCCGGTGCGCGGGTTGCAGGTCTTCTTCTGGGAGCCGATCAAGACGCCTTATGCCGTGGGTGAACTCATGGTCAAGGCTACGCCGCTGTTATTGATTGCGCTGGGGCTGGCCGTGTGTTTTCGCTCCAACATGTGGAACATCGGTGCCGAAGGCCAGTTTGTCATCGGCGCCGTGGTGGCGGGCGGCGTGGCGCTGCTGGCCGACAAGACCACCGGCCCCTGGATCGTGCCCGCCATCCTGCTCGCCGGGGTGCTGGGTGGCATGGTGTGGGCGGGGCTCACGGCCCTGCTGCGCGACAAGTTCAACGCCAATGAAATCCTGGTGAGCCTGATGCTGGTCTATGTGGCCACGCTGGTGCTGGGCTATCTGGTCTATGGCCCGTGGAAGGACCCCATGGGCTACAACTTTCCGCAGACCAAGACGTTCGAGAAAGTCACGCAGATCCCGCGCCTGATGCAGGGCTCGCGCGTGTCCATCGGGCTGCTGCTGGCGCTGGCGGGTGCTGCAGCGTTGTGGGTGTTTCTGTTCCGCACGCGGGCCGGTTTTGCCCAGCAGGTGGGCGGACTGGCCCCCGCTGCGGCGCGCTATGCGGGCTTCTCGTCGCGCAAGGCACTGTGGACGGCGCTGCTGATCTCAGGCGGCGCGGCGGGCCTGGCAGGCGCGCTGGAGGTGGCCGGACCCATTGGTCAGCTCACGCCGTATGTGCCCGCAGGCTACGGCTTTGCCGCCATCATCGTGG
The DNA here is from genome assembly GCF_057808995.1 of Acidovorax sp. FG60. NCBI lineage: Bacteria > Pseudomonadati > Pseudomonadota > Betaproteobacteria > Burkholderiales > Comamonadaceae > Acidovorax > Acidovorax sp. FG60. The sequence continues at coordinate 38,915 of NZ_JBMDJC010000032.1, read as the reverse complement.
CCTTTGTGGGGCGGCTGCACCCGGTGGGCATGATTTTGTCGGCCATTCTCATGAGCATGTTCTACATCGGCGGCGAGCTGGCGCAGTCGCGCATGGGCCTGCCCAAGTCGCTCACGGGCGTGTTCCAGGGCCTGCTGCTGTTTACGCTGCTGGCCTGTGACACCTTGATCGCCTACCGCATCCGCTGGGTGGCCGCGAAGGGAGGCAAGTAATGGAATCCTATGCACTCCTGATTGGCGCCACGCTGAGCGCGGGCACCGTTCTGGCCATCGCGGCCCTGGGCCTCTTGATCAATGAAAAAGCTGGCATCGTCAACCTGGGGGCCGAGGGCATGATGCTCTGCGCCGCCATTGCAGGGTTTGCCACCGTGGTACACACGGGCAACACCTGGCTGGGGTTTGCGGCGGGCATGGCCGCTGGCGCGCTGCTGGCGGCCATCTTTGGTGTGCTGGTGATCTGGCTCAACACCAACCAGTACGCCACGGGGCTGGCGCTCAGCCTGTTCGGCGTGGGTTTTTCGGCCTTTGCGGGCATCAGCTACGTCCAGGCCAAGCTGCCAGAGCTGCCCAAATACGTGATCCCGGTGCTGGGCGATGTGCCGCTGCTCGGCCCCGCGCTGTTCCGGCAGCACCCGCTGGTGTATATCACCATGCTGCTGGTGGTGGGGATGATCTGGTTCCTGTACCGCACGCGCGCCGGGCTGGTGCTGCGCTCGGTGGGCGAGTCGCCCGAGTCGGCCCATGCGCTGGGCTACCCCGTGCGCCGTATTCGCTTGGCCGCCGTGGTGGCCGGTGGCTCGCTGTGCGGGCTGGCCGGCGCGTACATCTCTACCGTTTACACCCCGCTGTGGGTGGAGGGTATGGTGGCCGGGCGCGGCTGGATCGCGCTGGCGCTGACCACCTTTGCCACGTGGCGCCCGGCACGGGTGTTGCTTGGTGCTTACCTGTTTGGTGGCGTGACCATGCTGCAGTTCCATTTGCAGGCCACGGGCGTGCAGGTGGCCAGCCAGTTGCTGAGCATGCTGCCCTATGTGGCGACCATCGTGGTGTTGGCGCTGATCTCGCGCAATCCGGCGTGGATCCGCATCAACATGCCGGCATCGCTGGGCAAGCCGTTTTATCCGGGTTCGTGAACAAGCACTGGTCCCAAGAATTGCTGGTTACCCGGTGGTAGATCGCCCCATAATTAGTGTTTTCGTCCCTCAACCTTTGCAAGTCTTACTTCTTCAATAAGGAAACCGACATGACTGATCTGCAGAAACGCTCCATGCTCAAGGTGGCAGCGCTCTCCGCCGTGGCCGCTGCTGCCCTCGTGGGCTGTGGCAAGAAGGAAGAACCGGCACCGGCCCCCGCGCCCGCACCGGCTCCCGTGGCAGAAGCACCGGCGCCCAAGCCCGAGCCTCTGAAGATCGCGTTTGCCTACGTCGGCCCGGTGGGCGATGGTGGCTGGTCGTTCGCCCACGACAACGGCCGCAAGGCCATCGAGAAGGAATTCGGCGACAAGGTCGTGACGAGCTTTGTGGAAAGCGTGCCCGAGTCCGCCGACGCCGAGCGCGTGCTGCGTGACCTGGCCGGCCAGGGCAACAAGCTGATCTTCGGCACCACCTTCGGCTACATGGAGTCCATGCTCAAGGTCGCGGAAGACAACAAGGGCGTGAAGTTCGAGCATGCCACCGGCTACAAAACGGCCGAAAACATGCGCACCTACGACAGCCGCACCTATGAAGGCGCGTACATGGCGGGCATCATTGCCGGTGCCATGACCAAGTCCAACACGCTGGGCGTGGTGGGCTCGGTGCCGATTCCTGAAGTGATCCGCAACATCAACAGCTTCACGCTGGGTGCGCAGTCGGTCAACCCCAAGATCAAGACCAAGGTGGTCTGGGTGAACGAATGGTTCAGCCCACCCAAGGAAACCGAAGCCGCCACCAGCCTGATCAACGGTGGCGCGGATGTGTTGTTCCAGAACACCGATTCGCCTGCTGTGCTCAAGACCGCACAAGAGAAGGGCAAGCGCGCCTTCGGTTGGGACAGCGACATGACCGCCTACGGTCCCAAGGCTCACCTGGCTTCGGCCGTCATCAACTGGGGCCCGTACTATATCAAGGCCACCAAGGACGCACTGGAAGGCCAGTGGGCCACGGGCCAGAGCTGGTGGGGCGTGAAGGAAGGCGCCATCGACATCGTCTCCATCGCCGAAGACGTGCCTGCCGACACCAAGGCCAAGGTCGAAGCCGTGAAGAAGGGCCTGGCCGACGGGTCGTTCCAGATCTGGAAGGGCCCGATCGTGGGTCAGGACGGCAAGGAAGTGCTGGCCAAAGACACGGTGGCCGATGACAAGTTTCTGGGCGGTGTGAACTTCTACGTCAAGGGCGTGGAAGGCAAGATCCCCGGCGGCGAGAAGAAGTAAGCACTTCTGACCCGTCATCAGGCAGCCTCTTGGGGCTGCCAGTTCAAAAGGGCTACCTTCCTGGGTGGCCCTTTTTCATTGTTGAGTGCTTTTTTTGGAGCAGGGACGATGGTCGAATCGACGTTGTGGCACCCCGTGGCACTGGCGGGTGATGTGGCGAACACCCCACTGGCCGTGCAGTTGCTGGACCAGCCGCTGGTGCTGTGGCGTGATGGCCTGGGTGGGGTGCAGGCCTTGGCCGATCTGTGTCCGCACCGGGGTGCGCGCTTGTCGCTGGGCCGGGTGACGGTGCAGGGGCGGCTGGAGTGCCCGTACCACGGCTGGCAGTTCGAGGGCTCGGGCCAGTGCACGCATGTGCCCGCACTGCCTGCGTTTGTGCCGCCCACCACGCACTGCGCCCGGCACCATGAGGCCTGCGAGGCCCATGGCCTGGTGTGGGTGCGCATTGCGCCGGGCAGTGCAGCGCTGCCCCCATTCGCCGCCGAAGGGGACTTGCGCTTGCGCAAGCTCAACTGCGGCCCTTACGACGTGGCCGCCAGTGCGCCACGCATCATCGAGAATTTCCTCGACATGTCGCACTTTGGTTTTGTGCACGAAGGCTGGCTGGGCAGCCGCGACGTCCCTGCCATTGATGACTACCGCGTTGAGGCCACACCCACTGGCTTGCTGGCCACCGGCTGCAAGGCCTGGCAACCCCAGTCCAACCTGCACTCCACCGCCCCGGCCCAGGTGGAGTACACCTACGAAGTCACGGCACCCTACGCGGCTGTGCTGACCAAGGTGCCCGAGGCGGGCACCACGGCCGTGGATGGCTGGCGGGAGTCCATAGCGTTGTTCATCTGCCCGATCACCCCGGTGCGGAGCCGCGTGTGGTTTCGCTTGGCCGTGGCAGATTTCGATTCGCCCGATGAGAAGCTGCAGGCCTTTCAGCACACCATCTTCACGCAAGACCAGCCCGTGCTGGAGTCGCAGACGCCACAGTGTCTGCCGCTGGACCTGCGGGCGGAGTTGCATACCGCCGCCGACAAGGCATCATCTGCCTACCGCCGCTTCTTGCGCCAGAGCGGCATCACCTTTGGAGTCTGCTGATGTTTAAAGTGCCCCCTATTTCCGCCGAGCGCCTGCCCACGCTGCTGCGCGCCATGCCCAAGGCCGAGCTGCATATCCATATCGAGGGCTCCCTGGAGCCTGAGCTGATCTTTGCACTGGCGCAGCGCAACGAATTGACCTTGCCCTATGCCAGTGTGGAGGCACTGCGCAGCGCCTACGCGTTCACCAACCTGCAGAGTTTTCTGGACATCTACTACGCGGGTGCCAGCGTGCTGCTGCACGAGCAGGACTTTTATGACATGGCGCGCGCCTACCTGGGGCGAGCAGCGCGCGACAACGTGCTGCACGCCGAAATCTTCTTCGATCCGCAGACCCACACCGCACGCGGCGTTGCCATGGAGACGGTCATCAACGGCCTGTACCGGGCCTGTGAAGATGCACGCAGGGAGCTGGGCATCAGTGCCACGCTCATCCTGTGTTTCCTGCGCCACCTCAGTGAGGAGTCCGCGTTCGAGACCCTGGAGCAGGCGATGCCCCTGCTCGACAAGATCGTTGGCGTAGGGCTGGATTCCAGCGAACTGGGCCACCCGCCCGAAAAGTTTGCCCGCGTGTTCGCCCGCTGCCGCGAACTGGGCCTGCACCTGGTGGCCCATGCTGGCGAGGAGGGCCCCCCTGCCTACATCTGGAGTGCGCTCGATGTGCTCAAGGTCGAGCGCATCGACCACGGGGTGCAGGCGGTGCACGACGCGGCCCTGATGCAGCGCCTGGCGCAGGACCGTATTGCGCTCACGGTGTGCCCCCTGTCCAACCAGAAGCTGTGCGTGTTTTCCAACCTGGCGGACCACAACCTGGGCAAGCTGCTCGACGCCGGGCTGGCCGCCACGGTCAACTCGGATGATCCCGCTTACTTTGGCGGCTACATGAACGAGAACTTCACCCAGGTTTTTGCCGCCACGGGCCTCACGGCGAAACACGCCTACCAATTGGCGTTCAACAGCTTTGAGGCGAGTTTTGCCAGCAATGCCGACAAGCGTGTGTGGGAGCACAAGCTCAAGGAAACCTTTGAGCGGTGCGTGGAGCACGACTACTGAGCTTTGTGCGGCGGGCATAGCGCGGATTGCCAGTGCGAATCGATGGGTTGGTGCGCTGTCACCCGCGCGGCAGGGCGGCGGCGTGGGTAAACCCTTAAAATAGTAAGTATTCGTTCGAATTGCGTCCGGCCCAGGCCCACGGGGTGATCCACCACCATGGCCCTTATCCAGCGCTCCTTTGCGGAGTGCACGGGTGCCGTGTAGCCCCCTTTTTTGGAGCCTTCCATGTTTCTCAGTCAAATCTCCATTGGCAAGCGCCTGACCCTGGTGCTCGGCCTCATCCTGGCGCTGTTTTTTGCCAGCAGCGTGGTGGCCGTGGTCAAGCTCAGCCAGTTGGGCAAAGAGATCGACGCCATGGTCAACGACAACATCAAGACCGAGCGCGCTGGCTCGGACTGGCTGCGCCACACCACATCGGGCGTGCAGCGCGCGGCAGCCATTGCCAAGAGCAGTGATGCCAGCCTGATCCCCTACTTTGCGCCCGCCACGGCCGCGTCGATCCGCGATACCAACGAGCTGCAGAAATTCATCGAGTCCAAGATGGACACGCCGGAGAAGAAGCAGCATTTTGCCAAGGTGGGTGACCTGCGCAAGGACTACCTGGCGGCCCGCGAGGAAGTGAGCAAGTTCAAACAGGCTGGCGATGCCGAGAACGCCAACAAGGTTTTCACCGAGCGGTTTGAGCCCACCTCCCGCAGCTATCTGGCGGGCGTGCAGCAGATGGTGGATGGCCAGCGCGCCGAGCTCGATGCTGCCGGCAAGCGCAGCGAGGAGCTGCGTGCCCAGACCACGCTGCTGCTGCAGATCTGCACCGGCGTGTCGCTGCTGCTGGGCGCCTTGCTGGCCTGGCTGCTGACCACCAGCATCACGCGCCCGCTGCGCCAGGCCGAGGCCATCGCAGAGACCATCGCCAACATGGACCTGACGGGTGCCCCCCAGGCGAGCTACGCCAATGACGAAACCGGCCACTTGCTGCGCGCCCTGGATGCCATGCGCAGCGCTCTGCACCGCTCGCTGCAGCAAGTGCGGGGCGTGGTGGACAGCATCTCCACCGCCAGCACCCAGATCGCCATCGGCAACCAGGACCTGAGCGCACGCACCGAGCAGACAGCCAGCAGCCTGCAGGAGACCGCCAGCTCGATGGAAGAGCTGACCAGCACCGTGCGCCAGAGCGCCGATTCGGCCGTGCAGGCCAACCAGCTGGCGGTGTCGGCCGCACAAGTGGCCCAGCGCGGCGGTGAAGTGGTGGCGCAGGTGGTGACCACCATGGACGAGATCAACACCAGCAGCAAGAAGATTGCCGACATCATCGGCACCATCGACGGCATTGCGTTTCAGACCAATATCCTGGCCCTCAACGCCGCCGTGGAAGCCGCCCGTGCGGGCGAGCAGGGCCGTGGCTTTGCCGTGGTGGCCAGCGAAGTGCGCTCGCTGGCCCAGCGCTCGGCCCAGGCGGCCAAGGAAATCAAGACGCTGATCGGCGTGTCGGTGGAGAAGGTCGAGTCGGGTGCTGCCCTGGTGCAGAACGCCGGCACCACCATGGGCGAGATCGTAAGCTCCGTGCGCCGCGTGACCGACATCATTGGAGAGATCAGCGCAGCCGCGTCGGAACAGAGCCAGGGCATTGGCCAGGTGAATGTGGCGGTGACCCAGCTGGACCAGATGACCCAGCAAAATGCTGCCCTGGTGGAAGAATCCACCGCTGCGGCCGAAAGCCTGAAGGACCAGGCGTCGCGCCTTGCCGAGGTGGTGGGTGCCTTCCGCCTGGGCGCAGGCCCGCAGGCGCTGCGGCTGAACTGAAATTGCTCACGGGGCTCTGCGCGCTGCCGCAGCGCCCCGCCCGTGCTTGAAAGCGCTTTTTTTCCGGCAGTCTTTGCAATATCGCTTCATGTAGTTTTCGCACAGTCTGACCTTCCCGGTGGCACCGTCGTCCTGCGGTGCTTCCGTTCCATTCCATCAGGGCCATGTAGAGGAACACCATGTACAAAAACCTCGCAGCCACGCTCGTGGCCGCCTGTTTTTTCTCTCCCGCTTTTTCCCAGACCACGCCCGCCAAGGGCAGTACGGCCGAGCCTGTCAGAGCCGGTTTTGTCTATGTCTCGCCCATCACCGAGGCAGGCTGGACGCGCCAGCATGACGAAGGCCGCAAGGCTGTCGAGGCCGCGCTGGGCAATCAGGTGAAGACCACCTTTGTCGAGAACGTGGCCGAAGGCGCCGATGCCGAACGCGTGATCCGTGATCTGGCGGCCACGGGCCACCAGATCATCTTCACCCCCAGCTTTGGCTATATGGAGCCCACGCTCAAGGTGGCGCAGGACTATCCAAACGTGAAGTTCGAGTCCATCACGGGCTACAAGACCACGCCCAATGTGGCCGCTGCCAACGCGCGCTACTACGAGGGGCGTTACCTCGCCGGTATTGCAGCGGGCCGCATGAGCAAGACCGGCGTGGCCGGTTTTGTGGCGGGCTTCCCCATCCCGGAGGTGCTCCAGGGCATCAACGCCTTCACATTGGGCATGCGCTCGGTCAACCCGCAGGCCGCGGTGAAGGTGGTGTGGCTCAATGTGTGGTTCGACCCACCCAAGGAGCGTGATGCGGCCATGGCGCTGTTCAACCAGGACGTGGACGTGATTGCGTTCCACACGGGTTCCACCGCCGTGATGGCCGCCGCGCAAGAGCGCGGCAAGATGGCCGTGGCCTACCACTCCGACATGCGCAAGACCGGGCCTGACGCCCAGATCGTGGCCGTGACGCACCAGTGGGGCAGTTACTACACCGAGCGCGTGCGCGCCGTGCAGAACGGTACCTGGAAGAGTGCCAACCTGTGGGGCGGTGTGCGCGAGGGCATGATCCGCGTTGGCGACTTTGGCCCCAAGGTGCCTGCCGCCGTGCAGCAGGAGGTCCTGAATGCGCAAAAGGCCATCGGTGCTGGCAAGCTCCAGCCCTTCCGCGCGGGCAAGGCGCCGGTGCGCGACAACGACGGGCAAGAGCGCATCGCTGCGGGCCAGGCGCTGACTGATGCACAGATCGTGCAGATGAACTGGCTGGTGGAAGGGGTGGTGGGCAAGGTGGCGCGTTGAGCGTTCCCGTACCCTGCCAACTGCCTTCCATAGCCACTATGGGGCGCGCCGTATGCTGGCGCCAGGCGGTGCCGCTAAGCTAGCGCACCATGCCTGTATACCGTTCCGCCCTTTTGCGATTTGCCGACGATGGCCGCGCCCTCTATGACGAAGATGGCCTGCTGGCCATTGGCCCGGATGCCCGGGGCCGCCAGCGGGTGCTGGCAGCCGGTGCCTGGCAGGCGCTGTCGCCGCAGTATGCCCACGAGCCCGTCACGCACCTGCCGGGTCGCATCCTGGCCCCTGGGTTTGTGGACATGCACATCCACTTTCCGCAGACCGACGTGATTGGCTCGCCCGCGGATGGTCTGCTGCCCTGGCTGGAGAACTACACCTTTCCCCATGAATCGCGCTTTGTCGCATCCGACTACAGCGCGCAGGTGGCAGAGTTCTTTGTGGCCGAGCTGCTGCGCCATGGCGTGACCACGGCGCTGGCTTTTGCCACCTCGCACCCCGCCTCGGTGGATGCCTTGTTCACCGAGGGGCAACGCCAGCACATGCGCCTGATCACCGGCAAGGTGCTGCAGGACCGCCACTCGCCCGATGGAGTGCGCGACGATACCGAACAAAGCCTCATTGACACCGAGGCGCTGATCCAGCGCTGGCACGGCGTGGACCGCCTGGGCTATGCCATCACCCCGCGTTTTGCGCCCACCAGTACCCATGAACAATTGCGCGGCGCGGGCGAGCTGGCTGCGCGCTACCCCGATGTGTGGATTCAGTCCCACGTGGCCGAGAACCGCGACGAGATCCGCTGGGCGCGCGAGCTGTTCCCCGCCGCACGCAGCTACCTGGGCGTGTACGACGACTTTGGCCTGATGCGCGAACGCGCGGTGTACGCGCACTGCATCCACTTTGATGACAACGACCGCGCGCTGATGCGCGACACCGGTGCGGTGGCGGCGGTCAGCCCCACCAGCAATCTCTTTCTGGGCAGTGGCTTTTTTGACTACGCCAGCGCCGACCGCGTGGGCTTTGGCTACGGCCTGGCCAGCGATGTGGGCGGGGGCACCAGCTTCAGCCCGTTCCACACCATGCTGGCGGCGTATTACGTGGGCCGCGAGGGCCAGACCAAGCAGGGGCTGAGCCTGTCGCCGCAGCAGCTGTGGTGGCAACACACGGCCGGGGCCGCCAAGGCGCTGGGTCTGGTGGGTGTGGTGGGCAATTTGCAGCCGGGCTGCGAGGCCGACTTTGTGGTGCTCAACCCTCGGGCTACGCCTCTGCTGGAGCGCAAGACCTGCCAGGCGCGCAGCCTGGACGAGCTTTTGTTTGCGCTGATCGTGCTGGGCGATGACCGTGTGGTGGAGCAAACGGTGATTTCTCAAGCAAAATACGGCCCCAGCGCTTGATCATCAAGCGCTAATAGCTACATATTTAATAGCGCCCGGCTGTTTGCCGACGGCCAGGGCCACAGCGCAGGAAATTCAGCCATGAGCATCAAGAGCGACAAGTGGATCCGCCGCATGGCGGCCGAGCACGGAATGATCGAACCGTTCGAGCCGGGCCAGGTGCGCGAGGTGGAGGGCCGCAAGATCATCAGCTACGGCACCAGCAGCTACGGCTACGACATCCGCTGCGCACCCGAATTCAAGGTGTTCACCAACATCCACAGCACGGTGGTGGACCCGAAGAATTTCGACGAGAAGAGCTTTGTGGATTTCGAGGGTGACAGCTGCATCATCCCGCCCAACAGCTTTGCGCTGGCCCGCACGATGGAGTACTTCCGCATTCCACGCAACGTGCTCACCATCTGCCTGGGCAAAAGCACCTATGCTCGCTGCGGCATCATCGTCAACGTGACGCCGTTCGAGCCCGAGTGGGAAGGCTATGTGACGCTGGAGTTCTCCAACACCACGCCGCTGCCCGCACGCATCTACGCGGGCGAGGGCTGCGCGCAGGTGCTGTTCTTCGAGAGCGACAAGGACGATGTGTGTGAGGTCAGCTACCGTGACCGGGGCGGCAAGTACCAGGGGCAGGTCGGCGTGACGCTGCCCAAGGCCTGACCTCCCGTCCGCCGGACCTTCGGCATGCGCTGGAACGTGTTCGCAGGGGCTGCGTCCTACAGCGCCAGTGCCCGTTGGCTGAAATGCAAGCGCAGGTAAGGTTCTTAGCATGGTGTCATGCCGCCGGGCCCTCCGGTGGTCACGGAGTCCACCATGCTGACCTTTGCTGCGATGACCACACCCGCCAAGGCCCGGGGTGCTGCGCTTTCTCTACATGACCCTGCAGGTGCCACAGGCGACTTGGCCTCGGACCACGGCGCATTGCGCCCGGCAGCCGTGTCCCACGCCCACTATTGGCCCTGCGAGCTTCTCAACGCTTTCGTTCTGAAGATGGCCGCCACGGGCCACTGTGTGAATACCGCCATGATGCTGGGGCACCGGCCCTACGCGCTCGAACAGCTGGCCGTGGCGCGGGCCATTCAGGACCACAGCCTGAATGCGCTGGCCTTGCGGCTGCAAGCCTATTTTGATGTTGCCGCGCCCCAGGGCTGCGCCGTGGTGGCCGAGATCAGCGAGGTTTAGAACAGGTTACTGGCGGGTTTCTTGCATGCCGCTGGCCTTGCTGTGCGCTGACCGCTGTTCATGGACTGTGGTCATGCCTCCACGCAGACCCTGTTGCGCCCCTGCCCCTTGGCTTCATAAAGCGCCGCATCGCCCCGGCGCAGGATATCGAGGCCGTTGTCCTGCAGGCCGCGCATGCTGGCCACACCCGCGCTCACGGTGATGCGGCCCACGACCGGGTCGTGTTGTTCGGCCATGGCTTCGACCAGGGCCTGGGCGATGGCTTGGGCCCCCAGAAGGTCGGTGTCGGGCAGCAGCACCACAAACTCTTCACCCCCCAGCCTTGCGATCACATCCGAGTTGCGCAGGCGCATTTCCAGCGTGCGGGCCAGCCGGCGCAGGACTTCGTCGCCGGTTTCGTGTCCATAGGTGTCGTTCACGCGCTTGAAATGGTCCACATCGACTGTGATCAGGCTCAACGGCCGGCCGCTGCGCCGCGCCAGCGCCAGGGCAAACGCCATCTGGGTTTCAAAACCCCGGCGGTTGAGCAGGCCCGTCAGAGCATCGGTGCGGGCCTGCAGGTCCAGGGCGCGGTTGGCAGCCTCCAGCTCCAGCGTGCGCAGGCGCACTTTTTCCTCCATGGCTTCGTGGGCTGTCAGAAGCCGGTGCGTCATGCGGCCCAGTGCGCCTGAAAGCTTGCTCACTTCCCGGCTGCTGTGGGCCTGGGGAATGCGGGTGCCGGGCTTGTCGGCCTCCACGGCGCTGGCGGCATCGGCCAGCGCGTACAGGTCATCGCTCAGGCGGCGTGCCGCCAGCCACGCCAGCACCGAGGCCAAAAGCGCGGCGCCGAGCCCGATGGCCAGTGCCAGTTGCACGGTGCGGTGGGCCTCGGCGAAGGCCAGTTCCACGGGTTCGCGGGCGACAATGCGCCAGCCGAGGTCGCTGGTGCTGTTGCGTGCCTGCATCGGTGCGGTGGCCGTGAGGTAGCTGCGGCCATCCAGCCACCTCGCCACGACGGCCCGGCCTGCGGCGCGGTCAGACGCCACCGGGTTGTTGGCCTCGACGGGCAGGCGCTGCCCGGCTACTTGCAGGGCCCGGGTCTGGCCCCCAGGGGCGTAGATAAGCTCGCCTTTGCGGTCGAAGACGAACAGTTCTACCGCCTTGTCGTCCGTACGTGCCGGGGTCAGGCTTTCCATGACCTCATGGGTCCATTCCCAGCTGCCGTGGATACCCACCACGCCGATGGTGGTCGGGCCCAGGCGAATGGGCGCCGCAAAATCCACAAACCGGTAGGGCTCGCCCGAAGGCGGCGGGGCCAGCAGCTGCTCCAGCAGCTTGGCCGGGTGGACATCTCCCACGTGCAGTGTTTGCAGGCCTTCCTTGAACCACGGGCGCTCTGCCACGCTCTGGCCCACCAGCAGCCCGCCCGTGGCGGCGCGCACCACGCCCTGGGCATCGGCCACACCGATCCAGGCGCTGTGGGGGTGGGTGGCCTGACTGCGTGCCAGCATGTGGTGGGCTTCGGCACTGTCGAGCCCTTTGGTCCAGACGGCCTCGGCGGCCGCCAGGACCTCGGCCTCGCGGCTGCGCTCCTGCAGGCCGTTGGCCAGCAGCTTGCCTGCATTTTCGGCAATGACCTGAAGGGCAGTCCCGGCATCGCGCTCGATGCGCAGCTTGAGCAGTTCGCCAAATCCCAGTGACAACAACACCGCCAGGCCCACCACTAACGTACCGAACACCAGCGCGATCTGCGAGCGCAGGCTGTGGTCCGAGAACCGGAGCAGGCTCATGGCGTGGCCTGCGAGGGTGGGGCACCCTCTGTGCCCAGGCGCATCGCCAGGCGGGCCGCAGCCAGGTCCCAGCCCGCCCAGCCGCAGCTCTTGAACAGCACCGGCCCTGTGGACGGAGCGCGCTGGCGTTGCAGAGCTTCCCGCAGTGTGGGCAGCATGCCCACGTCGAGGCCCGCCTGCAGCAGATCGCCCGCCTCGTGGCGTGCGTCTTCACTGTCCACCACGATATGCCCGTGTGCTGCCACATGGCGGCAGAAGGCGGGGGCCAGTTCTGCCATGGCCGGGGTGAAGGCACCCACCGCTGCCACAAAGGCGTCGGGCCGTGGTGGCGCGCTCAGCACCACGCTGTGCGCCGGGGTGCACACGGCAATCAGCGGGCAATGGGGCACCGCAGCGTCTGCATCGGCCACCGTGCGTGCCTGGGCGCTCAGCGCCTGGGCCCGCAGGACCAGGGCCTTGGCGCTGGCGGCACTGCGCGAGGCCACCCACACATCACGCACCCCCAGGCCCTGCACAAAGGCTTCCAGGTGGGCCAGGCCCTGCACGCCCGCGCCGACGATGAGCAGCGGCCCCTGGGCCTGCGGCGCCAGATGCTGTGCCGCCAGCAGCGACACCGCCGCTGTGCGCCGTGCAGTGATGGTGGGGCCGTCCAGCACCAGGCGGCGTTCGCCCGTGGTCACGTCAAACACCACGACGTCGCCCTGGATCGCGGGGCGGCCGGTGCCCGTGTTGGCAGGGGTCAGCGTGATGAGCTTGGCCATCGCCACGCGGCTGTCGGTGGCAGGCATGACAAACAGGCTGCCGCCCTGGGGCAGTGGCAGCACCGTGCGGGCAGGCACCGAGACGGTGCTGTCCCGCAAGAGGGCCGCAATCTCGGTGGCCAGCGCGTCCCATGGCAGACACGCCGCTGTGGCTGCTGCGTCCAGCGTGCCGGGGGCCGGGGAGAGGGAGGTGAAGGACATGCGCCGACTTTACACAGCGAGGGCGGAGCCGGGGAGCGGGCAAGTCCCCAGTCCAAGGCCATGATTTCAGTGCGTGGCACCCGCCCCGAGCGCTATGTCGCTCTGGTGAAGCACAGCGGCCCACAGGGCTGCGTGGATGCCGCGCACCATGTCCCGCAGTGCCAGGGAGGGTGTGCCTTGCCCGGGCAGCCAGGGCACGTGCACAAATCCGCCCCGGGCGCCCGCAGGGCCAACGCCTTGTGCCTGCAGCATGTGCATCAGTCCGTACAGCACATGGTTGCAGACAAAGGTGCCCGCTGTTTGTGAAACCTCGCAGGGCACGCCAGCCTGCTGTACGGAGCGCAGCATGGCCTTGAGTGGCAGGCTCGCAAAGTAGGCGGCAGGCCCGCCGGGCACCACCGGCGTGTCGATGGGCTGGGCGCCCACGTTGTCGGGAATGCGGGCGTCGTTGATATTGATCCCCACCCGCTCCAGCGACAGCGCGCTGCGCCCCCCTGCCTGGCCCAGGCAGACGGTCAGCGCGGGCCGGTGGGCCGTGGCCAGCGCCCGCAGCTGTTGCAGCGATTCGCCAAACACGGTGGGCAGTTGCGCCGCCACCACGCGGTGGCCCGCGATGCGCTGCCCGTCCAGCGCCTGGGCCACCAGCCAGCTGGGGTTCAGGCTGTCGCCGCCAAAGGGGTCAAAGCCTGTGATCAGAATCACCTTGTCGCCGATGGGGGCGTAGTGCGAGGCGTCGTGGAGCATGGGGCGGTTCGGGTGGGGCGTGGAAGGGGGGAATCGTGTCAGCGGGCGCCGACAGGCAGGCCATCGTAATCGGCCCCTCCGGTTCCTGCACCGCGCGTAATATGCGCCATGCCCTCCGCACGGTGAGGGCGCTGGAGATACGGCATGAAATGGGAAGGCAATCGCGAGTCGGACAATGTGGAAGACCGGCGCGGTGGGGGCGGCGGCTCGCCGATTTTCGGAGGGCGCAGCATTGGCATCGGCACCATCGTCATCGCACTGGTGGGCGGGTGGGTGCTGGGCATCAATCCGCTGACGATCCTGGGGCTGCTCAGTGGCGGTGGGCCGCCCGCGCAGGTGCAGTCGCAGGGGCCTGCCCAGCGCCCCCCGGCCGACGACACCATGGCCCGTTTTGTATCGACCGTTCTGGCCGATACCGAAGACGTGTGGCAGGCCGTGTTCCGCCAGGGTGGCGGCACCTACCAGGAGCCGCGTCTGGTGCTGTTTCGGGGCGCTACGGCCACGGCTTGCGGCACCGGGCAGGCGGCGATGGGCCCGTTCTACTGCCCGGCGGACCAGAAGGTCTACATCGACCTGGGCTTTTATGAAACCCTCAAGAACCGCCTGGGCGCGCCCGGCGATTTTGCCCAGGCCTATGTGATTGCCCACGAGGTGGGCCACCATGTGCAGAACCAGCTGGGCATCAGCGGCAAGGTGGACCAGATGCGTGGCCGCGTGAGCAAGGCGGAGTACAACGCGCTCTCGGTGCGGCTGGAGCTGCAGGCCGACTGTTTTGCCGGGGTGTGGGCACACCATGCGCAGAACGCGCGCCAGATTCTGGAGCAGGGCGATGTGGAAGAGGCCATGAACGCAGCGGCCAAGATTGGTGACGACGCCCTGCAGCGCTCGAGCGGCGGAGCGGTGGTGCCCGAAAGCTTCACCCACGGCACCAGTGCTCAGCGGCAGCGCTGGTTTCACAACGGGCTGCAGAATGGCAGCGTCAAAGCCTGCGATACCTTCGCGGCGCGGAGTCTTTGAAACACCCTCCTGAGCCGCTTCGCGGCTTCCCCCCGCTCTCGCAACACTGCGCGTTGCGGGCAGGGGGACGCAGCCAGCGCGGCGGGGCGGCCCTTGTGCGGCTGCACGGGCATGGGCCGCGCCGGTTTTGTGGGGTGTGGGTGACCTACGGCGCTATGGAGAACTGAGATGTCCCCTGCTGAGTCCCTGCAGCCTCTCCGGTCGCCGGGCATCGCCGCCGCGTGGTCGGCGGCGGCTGTCACGGTGCCGCATGCCGTCGGCCTGGGCCTGCTGGCTTTTGCACCCCTGGCGGCCGACCATTCCCTCGCAGCGCTGGCGCTGTGGTCGGCGGCCCTGCCGGGCCTGCTGCTCACGCTGGTGGTGCCACGTGCCGGGGTGGTCTACGCGCCCACCACGGTGGTGGCGCTGCTGTTTGCGGCCGTGCTGGCCACCGCCCATGGTGCGGCCCCTGCGCTGGGCCTGAGTGCGCGCCAGGTGCTGGCCGTGAGCGGGGCCACGGTGGCGCTGGCGTTTGTTTTTCAGTGGCTGCTGGGGGTGCTGCGGCTGGCCTCGGTGGCGCGGTTCCTGCCCGTTTCGGTGACGCATGGTTTTGCGGCCGGGGTGGGGCTGTCGATGGTGGTGGGCCAGGTGCGCAACGGCTTTGGCGCGGGGGGCGACGCCCTGTGGAACGTCCGCACCGGCTGGCACCTGCTGGCGGCGCTCGCCGTGGTGGGGCTGGCCTGGGCGTTGCGCTGGCGCTGGCCCCGCATGCCGGGGCTGCTGTCGGCTGTGGTCCTGGTGGCGCTGGCCGTGGCGGTGGCGGGGGTGTGGGGTGGTGGTCTGGGGGATGTGTTTGCACCCGCCGTGCAGCCCAGCCAGTTTGCCGGCCCGCTGTGGCCCGACTGGACGGGTGTCCCCTGGATGGTGCTGGCGCAACAGCACGGGTCGGACCTGGTGGTGCTGGCGCTGTTGATGGCGCTGGTCAACAGCCTGGAGATACTGGTATTCAACCAGGAGCTGGAGCTGGACCACGGTCTGCGTGACAACGCCAATCTGACCCTGCGCCGCGAGAGCCTGTTGGGCGTGTTGTGCGGGCTGGCCGGGATGATTCCTGCATCCACCAGCGCATCGCGCTCGCGCATTGTGCTGGCGCAGGCGGGCCCCTCCCGCGACGCTCCGCGCTGGCATGCCGGCATCATGCTGGGCGTGGCAGTGACGGGCGCCTGGTGGCTGCACTGGGTGCCGATGGCCTGCCTGGCGGGTGGGCTGGTGCTGGCCGGGCTCATGCAGGTGCCGGGTCTCATGTGGTCGCTGCGCTACGCGCAGCGCTCGCGGGTGACCTGGGCGCAAAGCTGGCTGGTGGCGCTGGTGTTTGCCGTGATGGGCGGCGTGGGGGCTCTGGTGGCGGGCCTGGTGGTGGCCACCTTTGTGTTGCTGCACGACTCCGCCGCCAAGGTGCTGCGCCATGTGCGGCTCGATGGCGAACTGCGCTCGCGCCGGCTACGGCGCGCGGGGTCGGACACCTGGCTCTCGCCGCGCATGAACCAGGTGGCTGTGTTTGAACTGCAGGGCGTGATGTCGTTCGGCGTGGCGGCCCACTTGGCCGAGCAGGTGCGTTTGCTGCTGCAGCCGCGCCACCGCTGGGTGATTCTGGATGCGGGCCGCGTGCCCGCCTGGGACAGCACCGCATTGGCGCAACTGCGCGCGCTGGTGCGCGACCTGGGCCAGCAGGGCATTGCCGCTGCCGTGGCCGCGCTCGATCCTGTGGCCGCTGAACATGCAGGCGACCAGGTACGCGCCTTTGCCGACCTGGACCGCGCCTTGGAATGGGCCGAGGCCGGCATCCTCTCGCAACGCCCCATTGAGCAACGCCCCGCGCGTCCCGAAAGGGATCTGCTGGGCGAGATCGGCGAGGGCGTGCCCCGGGCGGCGGCCAATGCCCTGATGGCCTTGCTGGAGCCTCTGGCCGTGCCGCCCCACGGGGTGGTGTTCAGCGCGGGAGACACCGACCACGACCTGCTGGTGGTGAAGTCGGGCCACATCACGCTGGTGACCCAGTGGCCGCCCGACAAGGGGCTGCGCTTGGCCACGGTCGGGCCGGGCATGGCGTTTGGCGAGATGGCGTTCCTCAACGGCGCTGCGCGCAGCGCTTGTGCGGGGTCTGAGCGGGGGCCTGCGCACCTGGTGCGCCTGTCGCGGGCGCACTTTGATGCCTGGGCCCGGCAATACCCCGAGGCAGCGCTCACCGTGATGAATAACCTCGCCCAAATCGGGGCGAGGCGTCTGGCGGTGACCACACGCCAATTGCGGGCGGTGTTGGAGTAATTTTGAATAAAAAGTGCCACTAGCGCTTGATGGATAAGCGCTGATAGCTATTAAAAATGTAGCTTATTGCTGTGACTTGCTCAATGAATAAATGCGCTCTGCACCACGCCCCCATGGTGAAAAATCGCTTTTTGGGCCACCGGTGCGACAATAGAGGGCTAAATGACAAGTTCCTTTTCCAATCTATCGCTGGCTGAACCGCTCGCGCGCGCCGTAGCCGAAATGGGCTACGAGTCCATGACGCCCATCCAGGAGCAGGCCATTCCGGTGGTGCTCACAGGGCAAGACGTGATGGGCGCAGCCCAGACCGGCACCGGCAAGACGGCGGCTTTCTCGCTGCCCCTGCTGCAGCGCCTGCTCAAGCACGAAAGCAGCTCCACATCCCCCGCCCGCCACCCCGTGCGTGCCCTGGTGCTGTTGCCCACGCGCGAGCTGGCCGACCAGGTGGCCCAGCAGATCGCGCTGTACGCCAAGTACACCAAGCTGCGCAGCACCGTGGTGTTTGGCGGCATGGACATGAAGCCCCAGACCATCGAGCTGAAAAAAGGCGTCGAAGTGCTGGTGGCCACACCAGGCCGCCTGCTGGACCACATCGAAGCCAAGAATGCGGTGCTCAACCAGGTCGAGTACGTCGTGCTCGACGAGGCCGACCGCATGCTGGACATCGGTTTCCTGCCCGACCTGCAGCGCATCCTGAGCTACCTGCCCAAGCAGCGCACCACGCTCCTGTTCAGTGCCACGTTCTCGCCTGAGATCAAGCGCCTGGCCAGCAGTTACCTGCAAAACCCCATCACCATCGAGGTGGCCCGCCCGAACGAAACGGCCTCCACGGTGGAGCAGCGCTTTTACAGCGCCAATGATGACGACAAGCGCCGAGCCATCCACCAGGTGCTCAAGACGCGCGGCATCAAGCAGGCTTTCATCTTCGTGAACAGCAAGCTCGGTTGTGCCCGTCTGGCGCGCAGCCTGGAGCGCGAAGGCCTCAAGACCACCGCGCTGCATGGCGACAAGAGCCAGGACGAGCGCCTGAAGGCGCTCGAAGCCTTCAAGAGCGGCGAGGTCGATCTGCTGGTGTGTACCGATGTGGCCGCGCGCGGCCTGGACATCAAGGACGTGCCTGCGGTGTTCAACTTCGACGTGCCATTCAACGCCGAAGACTATGTGCACCGCATCGGCCGCACGGGCCGTGCGGGCGCCTCGGGCCTGGCGGTGACGCTGGTGTCGGGCAGCGATGCCCGCCTGGTGGCCGACATCGAGAAGCTGATCAAGAAGAAGATCGATCTCGAAGCCATCGAATACGAAGAAGACCAGCCCCGTGGCCGCATCAACGACGGCCGCCGTGCCTGGCGCGAAGCCGGTGAGACGGGCGACGGGCGCGATGCGCTGCCGGCCGCCCCCGCCGCGCCACGGCGCGAGCGTGACCAGCGCGTCGGGCGCGAGGGGCGCGAACAACACCGGGGCTTTCGCCCGGCCGTGGCATCGCGCGACCCCTTCTTTGAGAAGCCGTATGAGGCCAGCGCAGCTGCCGACGCAACCCCCGCCTGGGAAGCTGCCAAGTCGGCCCCGCGCAGCAGCGTGTCGGCCAACATCAAGCCCAAGCGCAAGGTGGCAGCGCTGTTCAAGGCTGCCCAGCCAGAGACTTCGGTGCAGTGATGAAATACAGGCCTTTTTAGGCCTGTAGCGCTTGATGGATAAGCGCAAGAAGCTATATTTTCAATAGCAACCGAGGCCCCGTCAGTCTGAATGCAAACGGTGGTCGGCCCGGAGGTTTGGGGCAAGCCTGCGCAGCAAGGCCACATCGATGGCGCCGAAGGGGACCGCCCGCCCCCCACGCTGCTGCACAAACGCCTGTGCAGCCTCCGCATCGGCAAACGCGGGCAGATTGCCCGCCCGCATCGGCCCCATGGCCGAAGAACCTGTCACATACACCGCCTCCTGCGCGTTCAGCCAACCACCCGAATCGGTATCGGTCACATACCGGGCCACGATGGCGTCGGCCGTGCGGCCCCGCGTGTAGTGGGCCACGTTGCCCAGGTACAGCATGAGGCTGAGCGGTGAGTCAAAAAAATACGCATCCCCGTCCGCAAAAATGACCTGCGCCGCCCACACCCGTGCGCGGGCCGGGTACATGCCACACACCGGGCAGCGTGCGTCGGCGGGCACCTCGCGGGCGGCGGTCAGGGGCTGGCCCAGCGCAGGGTCGTAGGGCGTGGGCGGCGCCACCACGCACACATCGTCGCCGATGCCCTCCAGGGCGGCGTTGCCGGATGGGCGGGGCGGAGTGCGCTGGGGCCATTGCCATGCCACCAGGCCTGCCGAGCCCAGCAGCAGGACTGCAAGGGCTGTGCGCCGGGTGGCTGCGTGTGGGCGGGGCATCAGCGCAAGCATGGGCGGCTCACATCCGCGTGTCGTGCAGTGCCCCGCCGCTCAGGTCCACCATGGCGGGCGTGATCTCGGCAAAGCGCAACACTTTGCCGCCATATTCAGCAGCAAACTTCTTCGCGTCGGCCTCTTGCGCAAAGCTACCGATGGTGGGACCCATGGAGCCGTGGCGCTTGCCGCCCACCACATAGATCGCACTTTTGCCGTCGATCCAGTGGCCCTGCGGTGCATTCCAGTCGGCCTGGCCCATGTCCTGCACATACACGGCCTGCACGGCACGCACCTGTTCGCCGGCCAGCAGGGTGCTGAACAGCTCCACCGTGTCGCAGAAGAACGAGGGCTTGTCCTGCCCCGCAAAGCGCACCTGCGCCTTGGGGCCGGGGTAGTCGGCCAGCAGCATGCCGTCGAGTTCGCAGCTGGTGGTGCGGTCGATCTCCTGGGGCTGGAGAGATTGCGCGCTGTTGTCCGCCTGGCTGCAGCCCGTGAGGCCAGTCAGGCCCGTGAGTGTGCCGAGCGAAGCGAGTGCGGCCCAGCCCAGCAATTGCCGACGCGTGGTGCAGCCGCACCGGGGTTGGTAAGAATGGTTCATGGTTTGAATCTCCAGCTTGCAAGACCGAGCGGCACCACGATCCAGCCCGCCATCACCGCGCCCATCAGCCATGGCTTGGCCAGGGCAGGGGGCACGATGCTGGTCAGGCCGTACAGGGTGCGCACGTCATCGAGCGAGAACACGTTGAGGATGCGGAAAACGTCGGCCGGGTTGAAGAGCAGCAGGTAGGCCATGGCCTCGCCGCCATAGCTGCCGCCCGTGGCCACCAGGGCGCCCAGCAGCAGCAGGTCAAACACCAGCACAAAAAAGAACCAGGCGGCAATCGCCAGGCCGGAGGCGCGTGTGCGCTCGTGCGTGAGCACCGACAGCAGCACCGCCATGCTCAAAAAGGCCAGCCCCAGCAGCACCGAGCTGAGCATGAAGCCGCCGTAGTGGAACAGCGCAGCCCCGCTGAACTGCCGCACCAGCAGCACGGCCACCAGACCGAACCCCGCCAGCGTCGATAGCGTGAGCGCCGCCGCCAGCCCCAGGTACTTGCCCAGCAGCAGCTCCAGCCGCGTGATGGGCAGCGACAGCAACAGGTCGAGCGAGCCGCGCTCGCGTTCGCCCACGATGGCGTCAAAGCCCAGCAGCAGCGCGATCAGCGGGATCAGGTAGATCACCAGACTGACCAGACTGGCGATGGTGAACTCGATGGAACGAAAACCCACCATGCCCTGCTGCGCGCCGCCAAAGTAGGCGATGGCCAGCGAGAACACGGTGAACACCAGCGCCACGGCCAGCACCCAGCGGTTGCGCATGCGGTCGCGGAACTCTTTGCCCGCGATGGTGAAAATTTGTTGAAATTCCATGGCTAGCCCTTGCGCAGGTCAAAGTACACATCCTCAAGCGAGGGTTCCTGGATCTGCAGGTCCTGCAGCGCCGCGCCCAGCGGTGCCAGCGCACCGATCACGGCCATCTTGCTGCCGCGCGGGCAGTCCACATGCAGGCCTTCCGGCGTTTCCGCTGCGGTGATGCCGGGCACTGCAGAGAGCAGCCCCAGCGCGGCAGGCCGGTCGGCCGCAGCCAGGGTGAGGTGGATGGTCAGCGGCATGTGCGCCTGCTCGCGCAGCGCCTGCACGCTGCCCAGGGCCTGCAGCTTGCCGGAGGCCAGGATGGCAAGGCGGTCCACGCGCTCCTGCAGCTCGGCCAGGATGTGCGAAGTGATGACGATGGTCACGCCACCCGCCTGCAGCTCGCGCAGTGTGGCGTAGAAGTCGCGGATGGCCTGTGGGTCCAGGCCGTTGGTGGGCTCGTCGAGCAGCAGCACCTGGGGCTCGCCCAGCAGGGCTTGCGCAAACCCCAGGCGCTGGCGCATGCCCTTGGAGTATTCGCGCACGGCGCGGTTGCCCGCGTGGGCCAGGCCCACGCGTTCCAGCAGCGCGGGGCATTGCGCGAGGGGCGCACCCTTGAGGCGGGCGAAGAACCGCAGCGTTTCCAGCCCGTTCAGGTTGTCGTAGAGCACCACGTTCTCGGGCAGGTAGCCCAGGTGGCGGCGGGCGGCGCGAAAGTCGCGGCCCTGCACCGTGGCGCCGCCCACCCGGATCTCGCCCGAGGTGGCGGGCGTGAGGCCCAGGATCATCTTGAACAGCGTGCTCTTGCCCGCGCCGTTGTGACCGATGAGGCCGAAGATCTCGCCGCGCGCGATGCGCAGGTCGATGCCGTCCACGGCGTGCAGTGCGCCGTAGTGCTTGTGCGCGCCCCGCACCTCGATGGCGGGGGACTCGCTCAGGTCAATGGGGGGAGGGTTGCGTGTCACGCTGAAAATTCCGTTGGGGTTGGTTCGGTTGCATGCGGGGCTTTGGGTCCACCACGGTGGGCACGCGCAGCACCGGAAACTGCTGGCCCACCAGGCGCAGTGCCTGCACGGCCGGGCTGGCCAGCAGCAGCTTGATGGCGGGGTGGCGCCAGGTCAGGCGGTCCACCATGTCGTTGGCCTCGTAGGGCACGTCGCCCACGCCGTTGCCGTCGCGGTCCCAGCCCAGGTAGTTGCTCCAGTGGTTGCCGCCTTCGGTGCCCCAGCGCTCGTCGCGGGCGCCCACATAGCGCACCTGCTCGCGGTTGCCGATGAAGTCGTTGCCTTCGACCTTGTTGTTTTTGGAGCCGGCCGACAGGTGCACGCCCACTGTGTTGCGGGTCACCAGGTTGCCGCGCAGGGTGATGTACTCCACGTCGTAGATGAAGAAGCCCCGGGAGTTCTCAGCCACCACGTTGTTCTCGATCACCGAGTCCTGCAAGGTGCGCAGCATGATGCCGTGGTCGCTGTTGCCCCAGGCGCGGTTGTTGCGCACCATCTGGTCGCGCACCTCCATCAGCGCCAGGCCGCCACGGTTGAGGTAGGTATCGTTGTCTTCCCACAGGTTGTAGTAGGAGTTCATGTAGTGCGTGCCGTAGCGGCTGTGGTGCAGCCGGTTGCCGCGAAACACCGCGTGGTGCGACACGTCCACATACAGCGCGTCGCGCACAAAGCTGATGTGATTGCGCTCGATGCGTGCGCCCGTGGTGTTGTACAGCTGCACGCCATTGCCGCGCTGCGACGAGTTCACATCGCGCAGGCCGGTGATGGTGTTGTGCAGCACCTGTACATCGTTGGCCTTCTCGATCCACAGGCCAAAGAGGTTGTAGGTGAGGTCGTTGTGGCGTACCACGGCGCGGTGCGCGCCGGGGTACACGTAGATGCCTGCGTTCTGGTCCTTCAAGCTGGTGCCCGAGTCGCGCACGATCAGGCCTTCGATCACCACGTCGGGCGCGGTGACGCGGATGGTGTCGCCCGTCTGGCCGCCGCTGAGCGTGGGGCGGTCGATGCCGCGCAGGGTGAGCTGCTTGTCGATGCGCAGGTTCACGCGGTAAAAGCCCCGCTGCACCTCCACCGTGTCGCCCGGTTTGGCGGCCGTGATGGCAGCTTGCAGGTCTTGCCCGGGGCGCACCTGCACGGTGGCAGCGTGGGCGGGCAGGGCCAGCAGGCACGCAGCCAGCGCCACGAGTGCGGTGAATGCGGTGGCAGCAAGAGGGGACTTCATCACGCCAGTCCCACCAAGGCCTTGATTGCCAGGAAGAGTGCTGCGCCGATCAGCAGGTTCTTGAAGCCCACGTAGCTCAGCATGTCCATCACGCCCGCCCGGTGGTACTGGTCGCGCCACCACGGGCCGTCCTTCACATAGCGCTTGCCCGACAGGCGGATCAGCACCTCGTACACGCTCCAGCCAAACCACCAGCCGATGATGGCGCCCGACGACAACGTGCCCAGGGCGGTCATCACCCAGGCCACGCTGGCAGCCAGGGCGAGCGAGAAGCCCGCGATCTGCAGCGCGCGCCGCGACGCCCAGCCTTCGCGGCTCCAGGGCCACAGATGGTCCACCAGCTCCTTCGCCATCCAGCGCAGGCCGCGCGAGCCTGCCTTGGTCTGCGGCAGCACTGGCGCCGTAGGCCAGCGTGGGTCCGGCCCCTTCGCGGCCTTGGCCGAGATCTGGTCCTGCACCGTGGCAGGGTGGATCGGGATGAAATAACCGTTCTTGCCGACGGGCGTGATTTCCAGACCATCTTTCTCGCGGCGCTTGCGTTCCTTGGCCAGGGGCGGGCAGCCCTTGGTGTCGGTGTACAGAATCATGCAGTCCAGGCAGTGCAGGCATTCGCGGTGGTCGATGCGGCCGTCGGCGTCGATGGCCTGTGCACCGCAGCCCACGGCGCAGGCCTTGCAGCTGTTGCAGTCCTGCTTGCGCTTGAGGCCAAACCAGCGGAACGTGCTGGGCATGGCCAGCGAGGCACCCAGCGGGCAGATGTATTTGCAGTAGGGTCGCTCGATGAAGATCGAAACGCCCAGGATGGCCGCCACGAACAGGCCATAGGGCCAGGCGCGGTTCATCACACCGACCAGGAAGGTCGTCTTGAACGGCTCCACCTCGGCCAGCTTCTCAGCCAGGCCCATGGAGAACATCGACACCGCGAGCAGCCCGAAGAACACCGCGTACTTGACCCACTTGAGCCGGTCGTGCCACTTCTGCGGCAGCTGCGTCTGAAAGCGCTTGAAGCCCACCGCACGCGCGATCTTGTAGATGCCCTCCTGCAGCGAGCCAAACGGGCACATCCAGCCGCAAAACAACCCGCGCCCGAACAGGAACACGGTGACGATGATGAAGATCCAGAACAGGAAGATGAACGGGTCGGACAGGAACAGCGACCAAGTCCACTGGAACAGCAGCGCGTGGAACCAGGTCAGCACCTGCGTGATGGAAGGCTGTGCCATGGCGCCAAAGCCGATCCAGCCGATGCTGAGGGCCCAGAAGCTGTACTTGAAGGCGTTGACCGGCCACTTGTTCTTGTGGGTGGACAGGCGGGTGAGCTTCTCGCGCAGGGCGTACACCACGGTGACGGCAATCAGCAGCGCGGCGAACATCGCAATCTCTACCGCACGCGACTTCCACACGCGCACCCAGGGGGCGTCGGGCTCGTTGATGGTGGGGCGCCCGCCTTGCAGCATGGCGGCGGGCAGCCAGTAGGGCGTGTCAAAGCTGGTGAAGCTGCGCGTGCCCGTGGCACGGTCCACGCGGTTGCCCAGAAAGCTCAGCTTCCAGGGGTAGGCGGCCGAGAACGCGGGTGAGCGGATGATGAAGATGACCGATTCGTTGTAGCTGGGCGCGCCTGCGGCCTCGATGCCATACAGGTTGAGCGCGTCCAGGTCGCGGAAGGTGAATGAATCCGCCCCCTGGCGCACTTGCACACGGTCGTAGATGCCGCCGCGCACAAAGCCCGACCCCTTGAACGATTCCTTGCCACCGGTGCGGATGATGAAGAAGGCGTGTTCGCCCTCCTTGAGCTGCAGGCGCAGGTTGTTCCAGCCGTTCTCGCCCAGCAGGCTCTTGCCAATGTCGGGGTGGTTCAGGTCGCCAAACCACAGCTCGATGAACGGGTCGGGGCCCTTGTCCAGGCCCACTTGTTCGGGCGCCACCCGCAGGCGCTGCACGGTGCCTTGCTGCACCAGTTCGGCCCAGCTCAGGCGTTTGCCGGTTTCGGCATAGCGTGCGGGCTCGCGCACCGTGGGCGCGAGGATGCCCACCTGCCGCGCCACGGCCGAGCCCGAGGCCATCATGACCTGGTTCTGCGCGATGACGGTGACCGTGGCGCCCGAGATGGCGTCCAGGCCCAGCACGTTTTCATCGGGGCGCGACTGGCCCACCTCGATCTTGTCGGCCACCGACTTGCCAAGGTACTGGGCGTTGAACTTGAGCAGTGCGGATTCGGGAATGCCCAGCAGCAGGATGGGCTCGGAATGCTTGAGCACCTTCACGCCCACAAAGCGGCCTTGCGTGTCCATGCCGATCAGCGTGACCACAGGCTTGCCGGAGTAGGCGGGGGTGTCTGTGATGTCGGTGGAGAGCATCACATAGCCCAGCAGCTTCTTTTGCGCGGAGTCGTTGTCGTAAGCCTCTACGTAGGGCGGCTGACCCTTGCGTTCTGAGAAATGGCGGGCGCCGGGAAACACTTCGGCGCAAGGCACCAGTGCGCACATGTCGCGCGCGGTAGAGAGTTCCGCAGGCAGCTCGGCCTCGTAGGCGCCTGCTGCAGCATGCGCGCGCGGCGCCAGCCAAAGTGCTGCCAGCAAGACCAGAAGAAGCGTGGCGAACTGCCGACGGAGGGAAATCATGAGACTATCTTTTTGATAGCTGTTCGCGCTTATCTATCAAGCGCTAGCGGCCAATTTTGTTCAAATTGGGGCGCAGTCGTCACAACTGGCGCGCCCCAGACCAGGGATGCAGAGCAAGGGCCGCCCCGCAGCGAGTGCATCGTCCCCCTTCCCGAATCGCGCAGCGATTCGAGAGAAGGGGGAAGGCGCGCAGCGCCTCAGGGGGATCGCTTTGTCAAGCTTCCACGATCATCCGAGTGCGCATTTCCAAATGCAGCGCATGGCAGAAGTGCGTGCAGTAGCACCAGAACACACCGGGCTTGTCGGCCACGAAGCTCACCGACTTGGTCTCCAGCGGGTTCACGATGAAGTTCACGTTGTAGTTCGGGATCGCAAAGCCGTGCGTCAGGTCTTCGATCTTGTCCAGGTTGGTCAGGATCAGCGTGACCTCGTCACCCTTCTTGAGCTTGAACTCGCGCAGGCTGAAGGCCGGGGCTTGCGAGGTCATCTTCACGGTGACCTTCTTGCCGCTGCGGAACACGCCGGACTCCTTGGGGTCCTTGACCGCCAGCGGGAACTCGTCGAGCGTATAGACCTGCTTGGGGCGCACCAGGTCGCGCTTGAAAATGATGAAGTCATGGGGCTCGCCGCGCACGGGGTGGTCGGCCAGCAGCACCATCTTCTCGCCCGAAATGTCGATGAGCTGTTCGTTCTCGGGGTGCAGCGGGCCCACGGGCAGGAAGCGGTCCTTGGAGAACTTGCAGCCCACGGCCAGGTACTTGCCGTCGGCGGCCTTGGTCTCGGACTGCGAGGCGTTCAAGTGGCCCGGCTGGTATTGCACATCGAGGCGGTCCACCACGTACTTAGCGGTCTTGTCGCCCGCGTGGAACTTGATGGCGGCCTCCACGTTCCACTTTACGACCTGGCTGTCCAGGAACAGGGTGGTGTAGGCATTGCCACGGCCGTCGAAGGCGGTGTGCAGCGGGCCCAGGCCAAGCTCCACCTCGGCCACGATGGCGGAGTCCAGCTTTTCGAGCTTGCCTTCGAAATAGTCCAGCACCTTGGCCAGCTCGATCACGGTGCCGGTGGGCGACAGCTTGCCGGCGCAGATGAAGTATTTGCCATCGGGGCTGGCGTTCACGCCGTGGGGGTTCTTGGGCACTGAAACGTAGGCAGTGAGTGCTGTCTTGGGGTCCTTGTTGGCCTCATGCGTGCCGTCCACCACGGGCACCTTGCTGGTGCCGATGGTCTTGAACTTGCCAGCCTTCACGGCAGCCTCGATGCGGCCCACGTTGAAGAACAGACAGGCATCGCGTTCGGCGGACATCATGTCCTCGTACTTGGCACCCATCTCCACGTTGTACTGGTTGGTGGCGGCCAGCTTGCCGTCGTATGACGTGGCGACCAGGTCGCAGTTGCCGTCGATCAGCACTTGCCAGCGCACTTCCATCGTTTCTGCATCGACGCAGCTGAACATCGAACGGTATTTGCCCGAGTCTTCCGTGCCCGTGTTGGGCAGGGGGATGGCGAACTCACCGCCGCAGAACACGCGCGTGGTGTAGTTGATGGCAGGGTCCACCGGGTCGGCCTTGTCCGGGAAGATGCCGTGAAAGCCCTGCACGTTGGGCAGCTCGGTGATCTTGTCGCACACGAAGTAGTCGAGGCGTATGCGCGCGATGCGGCTGTTGATCTTGTCGTTGATCCAGGCGTAGCGGCCGTCGTAGTTGCCGTCCTTGTACGAGGCATGTGTGTGGTGGGTGTCGGCCACCGTGTACTTCAGGCTGCCATCGGCCTTGGTGCCCATGATTGCCTTGGATTCGTTCGTGATGCCCCAGCCCACCAGGGCGTCGGGCACAAAGCAGGGGATGCGGGTGATCTCGCGGCCCGAGGGCAGGCCCAGGACGCGCATGTCGCCCGTGTGGCCGCCGCTCCAGAGGCCGTAGTAGGTGTCCAGCTCGCCGGGCTTGAGGTGCACGTTGGCGCCAGCGGCGGCATGGCTGGCCGCAGGTGCTGCAGGGGCGGGGGCCGCAGGCGTTGCAGCGCTGGGCTTTTCGTTGCATGCGGCGACGCCTGCAGTCAGCCCGACCAGGGCCGCCGTGTTGATGAAGCTGCGTCGGCCCAGGCCAGCAGCGGGAAGGGGACTGTCTTTTCTCTCGGTCATGGTTTTCCTCTTTGGGATCGCTCAGTTGAAAAGGGGTGGTGCGCGTGCAGGGGGGCTGAACGCCACCCCTGTGCGTGGAAAAAGTGGTGTGTGAAAACGGGGCTGGAAGGTGGGGGCTGCAGCAGTGGTTGCCGCTGCGAGATGGGTGGTGGGTGGCGTGTCGGCCGCGAGGCACACAGGGCAATCGAGGCCCGTGGCGTCTGCCGCTACCAGGCCCTCAGCGGTCTTCACCACCAGCTTGGCGCTGCCTGTGCCGGAGCAGACCAGCTCCATGCTTCGCGGCACTACCAGCGGTGAAGCCACCGCAGCAGCCAGCGCCATGACAAACCACGCCAGCACCCAAAGGCGCAGTGTTCGCAGGTTGTGATGGCTTTGCATGGCACGGATAATAGATTCACATAATATGAATCAATTTGATCTGGATCATGCTTTGGCGGCGCTCGCATCTGCCCAAAAGTGCCTCTTGCACCTACAGTCAATGCACCAGTCTGAAGCGGTGCCTGTGCAATGCCCGTAGGGGTTTTTCGGGCCAGGTGCTGGACGCATTTCGTCGCATTTCTCGCGCAGCCACAGGCCCTCTCAGATATTTTTAAACCCCCAAGAACAGGATGTATGCGATGCAAAAGAAAACCGTGATGGTCGCCGTAGCGATCTTGGCCGCACTGCTGGCCGGTTGTGGCGACAAGAAGTCGGAGCCCACACCGGCTGCTGCACCCGCTGCGGTGACGGCCCCAGCGCCCGCAGTGGCCCCCGCCGCTCCGGCTGCCGCAGAAAATGAACTGGGCAAGAGCGTGTTTGGCAAGACTTGCGCCATGTGCCATGCGGCTGGCGTGGCCGGTGCCCCCAAGCCGGGCGACAAGGCCGACTGGGGCCCGCGCATTGCCCAGGGCAAGGACACGATGTACAAGCACGCGATCGAGGGCTTTACCGGGGCGAAGGGCATGATGCCTGCCAAGGGGGGCTCCGCCAATCTGACCGACGCTGAGGTCAAGGCCGCCGTGGATTACATGGCCGACAAGTCGCTCTGAGCGGAGGCGCCATGCAGCAAGCTTCTCTGCCCCCTCAGGGTCTGTCGCGCCGTCGCATGGTGATGGCATTGCCCTTGCTGGGTGGTGCGGTCTGGGGTGGTGGCGCGTCAGCGGGCGCACGGGTGGTGTCTGAACGCAGCTCGCGTCCCCTGATGGGAACGCAGGTGGATATGGCGGTGGAGGGCGTTGATGGCCCGCAGCTGCGCCGCGCCATGGACCGGGCCTATGCAGAGATGCAGAGGCTGGAGGCGCTCATGAGCCGCTACCAGCCACGCAGCGTGGTCAGTCGCATCAACCTGGCAGCGGGCGTGACGCCAGTGATGGTTCCGGCCGAGGTCATGGCGGTGCTGCAGAGCGCGCAGCGTGTGTCGGCAACAAGCCGTGGGGCCTTTGATGTGACCGTGGGGGCTTTCAAGTCCTGGAACTTTGGCCCTGGCGAAAAGGTGGTGCCCGGCGCCAGCGAGATCGCGCGGCAACTGCCGCTGGTGGATGCGCGCGGCCTGGTGCTGGACGTGGCAGCAGGCACTGCCTTCCTGGCCCGCCAGGGCATGGCGCTGGACCTGGGCGGCATCGCCAAACTACCGATCCTGGAAGCCGGCATGAACACGTTGCGCTCCGAGGGTGTCGAGAACGCCATGATCAACGGCGGTGGCGACGTGATGACCCACGGGCTGTGGCAAGGCAGGCCCTGGCGTGTGGGGCTGCGCGACCCACGGTCTCCCGAGCGTCTGCTGGGTGTGGTGGCCGTGGCGGGCGCCGGTGTGGTGGCCTCGTCGGGCGACTATGAACGCTTCTTCTTCCACCAAGGCCAGCGCCAGCACCATGTGCTCAATCCGCGAACAGGGCGCCCGGCATCGGGCGTGCATGGCGTGAGCCTGGTGGCGCGCGACGTGGCGGCTGTCAACGGACTGGGCGCCGCGCTGATGGTGCAGGGCCCGCAGGCGGGCAGGGCACTGGCGCAGCGCATGCCGGGGCTGGCCGTGCTGATCGCCGGGCAGGACGGTGGTGTCTGGCAGTCCACCGCCATGTCGGCGTTGCTGGAGCCAGTGCCGTCCTGAACCTGCTGCGGTTTATTCAGCCCGGGGCCTGTGCCTGCTCGCAATGCACCTGCAGCAGCTCACGCTCGGCCAGCGTCGCGCCAAAACGCACGGCGCTCAGGCAGCCGCCCCACACGCAGCCCGTGTCCAGTCCGAGCAGATCGCTGCGGTTGAGCCAGCCCAGCGTGGACCAGTGACCGAAGGCCATCAGCGTGTCCGCTGTGCGCCGCCCTGGCACGTCGAACCAGGGCATGAGGCCGGGTGGGGCGGCGCTGGCGCTTTCGGTGCTTTCAAAATCCATCACGCCGTCGGCCGAGCAAAAGCGCAGCCGGGTGAGTGTGTTCACGATCACCCGCAGGCGGTCGGCGCCGACCAGGTCGTTGTGCCAGTGGTCGGGTGTGTTGCCGTACATCGTGTGCAGAAAACCGGCCAGGTCGGGGCTGCGCAATGCTGCGTGTACTTCGTCCGCGTACGCGAGAGTCTCTGCGACCGTCCAGGTGGGCAGCACACCGGCATGAACCATCAGCAGCGTTTGCCCCGCATGCATGTGGGTGCGGGCCAGGGGCTGCTGGCGCACCCAGTCGAGCAGCACATCGCGGTCGGGAGCGTCCAGCACCGTGCCCAGCGTGTCGCGCCGCGAGGGCTTGCGCGCACCGTGTGCGGCGGCCAGCAGGTGCAGGTCGTGATTGCCCAGCAGGCATCGGATGGCGTCGCCATGGCGCATGCAGCGGCGCAGCACGGCGGCCGAGTCGGGCCCTCGGTTGACGAGGTCACCCAGCAAGTAGACCGTGTCGCGGCTAGGGGAAAAGTCGATGGTGTCCAGCAGGCGGCCCAGCGCGGCGTCGCAGCCCTGGATGTCGCCGATACAGTAAAGCGCCATGGTGATCTTTATGAGTGAAGCACGGATTTTCGGCTGATCGCGTCGCCGACCTTGCTCAGCATGTGCCGGAGCTGGTCATTGAGGCCGAGGACGCGCTGTGTACGCATGGACGGGCGGCGAAATTTCTGCCCGAAACCCTCAATGGGGTGGAGTTGCTGGAGCAGTTACGGGCCCGTTCTGGGCGCATGGTGGTTGTGGGCGATGAATATGGTGTGGCGCAATGCATCATGACCCGCGCCATTTACTGAAAGCCATTCCCGTTGAATTGCAGCCCGGGGGGCCTCGATGCCTGGGCCCCGCAGCGCGATGACGGAGGCTGGCTGTTGGATGGCTGGGGATGTCCTGCATAACCCTCGCGAGGCGGTGGTAGTGCGGATCGGGATGGGACGCAAGGCGTCTTTTCTTGCCAATAGCCCAGCTATTGGCAAGAAAAGCAACGCAGCGAACCGCCCGAGGCCGCGCTATCACAGACCGCGGGGAGTTATGCAGGTCATCCCTGGATACCGGTGTCGGAACTCAAGGCGCGCCTGGATATTCGCAATTTACCGGGTGAGGGCCGTGGTCGCTATAACACGCGGGCGGCCCGTTTGAGGGAAGAAACGGGGCATTTGATGGAAGTGGGCGACCGCATTCGGTGCATGGGCTGGGTATTTGAGGTGCTGGCGCTGGAATGCAATCGTATCGACAACGTATTGCCCCAGCCAGAAGACGGAACCCCGATCGCCTCCAGCAAGCATCAATACCCCGGTTGTTCAGCCAGACGCAAACCATGCATCAATGGGTGTTGGGGGTTAATGCCAAGAATTTTTAATGAAATTCTGAAAGTGGTTGCACAAAAAAGGCACATTATTCTTATAATTCGCGTGTCTTCACCCTTATCCAAAATCCAGACACCATGACCAGCTACAAAGAACTGTTGAAGCAGCGCGAAGCCCTTGAGCAACAAATCAGTGAAGCCCGGCGCCGGGAACTGTCGGACGCTGTGTCGCAGGTCCGTTCACTGGTGGCCGAATATGGGCTGACTGCCCAGGACGTGTTCCCCACCGGCAAGGCGTCTGGCAAGACAGGTCGCAGTTCTACGGCCGGCACCAAGGTGGCGCCCAAGTACCGCAACCCCGCCACCGGCGAAACCTGGACAGGCCGTGGCAAGGCTCCCAAGTGGATTCAAAACGAAAACCGCGAAAAGTTTGTGATTTAAGGGTCTTTGCCCTGCATTAAAAAAGCCCGCTGATGCGGGCTTTTTTAATGGGCTACTCTTGGCCAGGACAAAAGGTGCTCAGGCGGGTGGCGCCTCGACAACTGTACGCACTGTGCGAAGAACAGGAAATGCATGTGCGGTAACTTCGTGCGCAGTGTCTGCGATTTATCGGCAGCGCAATGCGCTTTGTGGAGCCATTTGGTGAATCGGATGGTCATCGTTTTAATTTTGAACTGCGCGCATTGATTGCACCCTGACAGTGCACAGGCATTACGTTCAGCCTTCTGCAACCCCGGGGTTTTCCTGAGCAATCTTGCGCAATACCTGTGCCGTGAAATCGTCCGCCGGAAAGAAGGATTCCACAGCCAGTTCCTGCAATGTCACATCCACCGGCGTTCCGAATATCGTGGTGGTGCTGATGAGGGAGAGCATTCCATGCACGCTTTCAAAGCAGAACGGCATTACCACGCCCAGCATTTCACCTGCCAGTACCAGGGCATCGGATTCCGGCGGGGCGGGATATTGCAGCAGTTCTGCCTGCAGTGCGATCAGTGCCGGGTCGGCCGTGGCCTGTATCTGCTGGCGCAGGCGTTCAAACAGGTGCGCCCGCCACTGCGCCAGATTGGCGATGCGCGGCGCAAGCCCCTGGGGGTGCAGGCTCAGCCGGAACACGTTGACAGGTGGCGCCAGCAGTTCGGGACTGACGTGGGCAGACAGCAGGGCCAGCGCGGCGCGGTTGGTGGCCACCACGTTCCAGCAGCGGTCGAGGGCAATGGCGGGGCAGGGTTCGTGGCCCTTGAGCACCAGTTCCACCGCCTGGCGCGCCGCGGCCAGCGCAGGGTCGTCCAGCGCGCGTTCGCGGTACATGGGGGCGTAGCCGGCGGCCACCAGCAGGGCGTTGCGCTCACGCAGTGGAATGGCCAGGCGCTCGCACAGGCGCAGCACCATGTCGCGGCTGGGGTTGGTGCGGCCGGTTTCCATGAAGCTCACATGGCGCGTGGAGATGTCCGCCTCGTCGGCCAGCTCCAGCTGGCTCAGGTGCCGCTGCTGGCGCCAGGTGCGCAGGTGGTCGCCAAACGAGGTGGGCCCCGCCGGTGCCACGCGGTGCGGCAAAGGATGGCGCGGAGAGCGGTGAGAGGACGGTGCGGTGGAGGTCATGGCCGCCATCCTAGGCGCTAACCGCACACGGGCCATTACCTGGCAGGTCATCGACGCGGTGCGCCAGGGCGGGAACGATGGAGCCTTCTTTCTTCCTCAACCAAGGAGCTTTCCATGTTCAAGCTGATGTCCTCCCCCCGATTCCTGCGTGCCGTGGTCTGGTTCGATGCCTCCACGGGGGTTCTGCTCGGCGCCCTGCACCTGCTGCTGACAGCGCCCCTGGCCGAGTGGCTGGGCCTGCCGCCCGGGCTGCTGCAGGTGACGGGCGCCATGCTGCTGGGCTATGCCGCCCTGGCCATAGCGATTGCCCGGTCTGAGCCCATGCCGCGTGGCTGGCTGTGGGTGCTGATCGTGGGCAACTTGGCCTGGGCGTTGGCCAGCCTGTTGCTGCTGCTGGGCTCCACGCTCACGCCCACCTTGCTGGGCCAGGCCTATTTGCTGGTGCATGTGGTCTCGGTGGCCATGCTGGCCGAGCTGCAGTGGTTTGGCGTGCGCCGCCTGCCAACCTGGGCTGCGGCGTGATGGAGATCGGTTGTGTGCTCCTGAAAATATAGCTGCTTGCGCTTGTCCATCAAGCGCCAGGGGCATTTTTTATGCCGATATCGGGCACGGGTGGCGTGGATCGGGCGACCCGACCACGCCGCACAGGGTTGGGGGCCGCGTTTGCATAGCCCCACGATTGCACCGCCATGCAGGACTGCCAGAATAGGCTTTGTTGCCTTTCACAGGAGTTTGCCATGGCCGTATCACGCAAGTTGTCGCCCAAGCCCGCCCGCCACGCGTTTGCCAACACCCTCAAGAGTTTCAAGACAGCGTCTGGCAAAGAAGGCCAGTTCTACTCGCTGCCCGCGCTGGCCAAGCAGTTCCCCCAGATCCAGCGCTTGCCCGTGTCGATCCGCATCGTGCTCGAATCGGTGCTGCGCAATTGCGATGGCCGCAAGGTGACCGCCGAGCATGTGCAACAGCTTGCGCACTGGGCGCCCAATGCCGCGCGTACGGACGAGATTCCGTTTGTCGTCTCCCGCGTGGTGCTGCAGGACTTCACCGGCGTGCCGCTCTTGGCCGACTTGGCCGCCATGCGCAGCGTGGCCGTGAAACTGGGCAATAACCCCAAGAAGATCGAGCCGCTGGTGCCCGTGGACCTGGTGGTGGACCACTCCATCATGGTCGACCACTACGGCAAGAAGAATTCGCTCGACCTGAACATGAAGCTCGAATTCCAGCGCAACCGCGAGCGCTACGAGTTCATGAAGTGGGGCATGCAGGCCTTCGACACGTTTGGCGTGGTGCCGCCGGGCTTTGGCATCGTGCACCAGGTCAACCTCGAATACCTGGCGCGCGGCGTGCACAAGCGCAAGGACGGTGTGTACTACCCCGACACCCTCGTGGGCACCGACAGCCACACCACCATGATCAACGGCATTGGCGTGGTGGGCTGGGGCGTGGGCGGCATCGAGGCCGAGGCCGCCATGCTGGGCCAGCCGGTGTACTTCCTCACGCCCGACGTCGTGGGCTTTGAGATGACGGGCCAGCTGCGCGAGGGCGTGACCGCCACCGACCTGGTGCTCACGGTGACCGAACTGCTGCGCCAGCACAAGGTGGTGGGCAAGTTCGTGGAGTTTTTTGGTGAAGGCACGCGCACCCTGGCGTTGCCCGATCGGGCCACCATCGGCAACATGGCACCCGAATACGGCGCGACCATGGGGTTCTTCCCGGTGGACGAAAAGACCATCGACTACTTCAAGGGCACGGGCCGCACCAAGGCCGAGATCGAAGCGTTTGAGGCCTACTTCAAGGCCCAGGGCCTGTTTGGCGTGCCGCTGGCGGGCGAGGTGGACTATTCGCAGGTGGTGAAGCTCGACCTTGGCAGCGTCACCCCCAGCCTGGCTGGCCCCAAGCGCCCGCAAGACCGCATCGAGCTGGGCAAGGTCTGCAGCCAGTTTGCCGACCTGTTCAGCAAGCCCAATGCACAAAATGGTTTCAACCGCCCGGCCGAGCTGCTGCACACGCGCCACCATGTCCGGGCCAGTGATGCTCCTGTCGATGTGGGCGCTCCGGCAGAGGTGCCAGCGCCATCGGGTGCACCGCGATTCATCGTGGAGATGGAGCAGAACAAGCCCACGCTGGCGGCCGCGCATGCCGAAGTCCCCGCCCAGCAAGCCAGCCGCACGGGTGACGTGACCGTGGGCAACGGCGACGTGCTGATTGCCGCCATCACCAGCTGTACCAATACCAGCAACCCCAGCGTGCTGCTGGCCGCAGGCCTCTTGGCCAAGAAGGCAGTGGAGGCGGGGCTCAAGGTCAAGCCGCACATCAAGACCTCGCTCGCCCCTGGCTCGCGCATCGTCACCGAATACCTCACGCAGACCGGCTTGCTCCCTTACCTGGAAAAGCTGGGCTTTGCGCTGGCGGGTTACGGCTGCACCACCTGTATCGGCAATGCGGGCGACCTCACGCCCGAGCTGAACGAGGCCATCACCAGCAACGACCTGGTGTGTGCCGCGGTGCTGTCGGGCAACCGCAACTTCGAGGCGCGCATCCATCCCAACCTCAAGGCCAACTTCCTGGCCAGTCCGCCGCTGGTGGTGGCCTATGCCATCGCCGGCACGGTGCTCAAGGACCTGATGACCGAGCCGGTGGGCAAGGGCAAGGGTGGCAAGGACATCTACCTGGGCGACATCTGGCCCAGCAGCGAAGAGGTGCACGCCCTGCTCAAGTTCGCCATGAACGGCAAGGCCTTCCGCGAGAACTACGCCAAGGTGGCCACCGACCCTGGCAAGCTGTGGGAAAAGATCAAGGGCGTGAGCGGCACCGCCTACACCTGGCCCGCCAGCACCTACATTGCAGAGCCTCCGTTTTTTGCACAGTTTGCTCTTGAAAAAGGAGCTGTTAACGCAGATCCATCAAGCGCTGGAGGCCAAAATGATGCCAAACTTCCATCGGTGATCGGTGCCCGCATCATGGCGCTGTTTGGCGACTCCATCACCACTGACCACATCTCGCCCGCAGGCTCCATCAAGGAAAGCTCACCCGCTGGCCAGTGGCTGCGGCAGCATGGCGTTCAAAAGGCTGACTTCAACAGCTACGGCGCGCGCCGGGGCAACCACGACGTGATGGTGCGCGGCACCTTTGCCAACGTGCGCATCAAGAACCTCATGATCCCGCCCACTGCCGACGGCTCGCGCGAAGAGGGTGGGGTGACGGTGTTCCAGAACGAAGGCGCGCTGCAGGGCGAGAAGATGTTCATCTTCGATGCCGCCATGCAGTACATGGCGCAAAAGACGCCCACGGTGATCTTTGCGGGCGAGGAATACGGCACCGGCTCCAGCCGCGACTGGGCCGCCAAGGGCACGCAGCTGCTCGGCATCAAGGCCGTGGTGGCGCGCAGTTTTGAGCGCATTCACCGCTCCAACCTGGTGGGCATGGGGGTGCTGCCGCTGCAGTTCAAGGCGGGCGAATCGTGGGAGACGCTGGGCCTCACGGGCAATGAGCTGATCGATGTGGTGCCCGACCCGGCGCTCACGCCACAAAGCGACGCGCAACTGGTCATCCGCCGCGCGGACGGCTCGCGCCAGGAAGTCACCGTCACGCTGCGCATCGACACGCCCATCGAGGTGGACTACTACCAGGCCGGCGGCATCCTGCCGTTTGTGCTGCGCCAGTTGTTGCAGGGGTGACACTGCCCTGTCGGCGGTGCAGGGCACCGGCATCGTCGGCAACGGGGCTTCGGCCCCGTTTTGCATGGAGCCCGATGGTGGGGGGAAACACGCACCCCCGCGCCTTACTCGTCGATACACTTGTGACGCTATGTAGAACCCGGTAGAAACACTCCAGACCATGCCGCTGTCGTCCTCTCCCACCCGCACCCCGCCTGCGCGTTCACCGTGGGCGGATGCGCCCGCCCTGACGGTGGTGCTGGTGGTCGCAGCATTGACGCTGGTGATCGTGCCAGTGGCCCAGATGCTGGGGCCGGGGGCGGGTTCCCAGCACGGCCTGGAGCCATTTATGGAACTGGTGGCAGTGCTGTTGGGGTTGCTGGTGGTATCGGTATCCCTGCACACACTGGACCCGTCCGAGCAGGCCCGGGCCAATGTGCTGGTGGCAGGCTTTGGTGTCGCGGCGGTGTGCAATTTTCTGCACGGCGTGCTGGCACATTCCACGCCCGTGCACATGCCATCGGGCACGGCCCACATCTCACTGTGGCTGAGCAGCTGGGCGCGGGTGGTCGAAGTCGTCACCCTGCTGCTCACAGCCGCGCGGCTGGCAATGCCCGGCCCGGCCAAGGTCTGGCTGGCCGCCTCGGGTGTGGTGGCGCTGCTGCTGGTGGGCTCGGCCATGGGGCCCCTGCCGGGCTGGTTTGCCGCTGCAGCGGGCGGGTCATTGCGGCAATACCTGGCCTTTGTGCTCGTGGTGGCGCTGGGCGTAGCCGCAGTATGGCTCCACCGCAATCCGGGCCGGCGCGAACGGGTGTTTGCCTGGGCAGCCGTGGCCTTTCTGGGGGGGGAGCTGGTGGTGGGCCTGATGGGTGGGCATTCGTCCATCGGGGGGCCGTTGGCGCACGGTCTGCGGGTTTTGGCGTATGCGTTGTTGTACCAGGCCGTTTTTGATGCGGGCATACGGGCGCCGTTCGCCCGTGTGCAGGAGGCCGAGCGGCGCCTGCGCGAGAGTGAAGGGCGTCTGTCGCTGCTTGGGCGCAACCTGCCCCACAGCGTGTTGTTCCAGGTGGTGCGCGAGCTGGATGGCAGCTCACACTTTGTGCACATGGGCGATGCGATCGAGCGGCTCAATGGGGTGACGGTGCAAGAGGTCATGGCCGATTTCCGGGTGTTGTATCGCCAGGTGTTGCCCGAAGACATCGACCGCCTGCGACAGGCCGAGCGGCAGTCTTTTCTGACCATGACCAGCATGGAGGCCGTTTTTCGCGTGCGCCGCACCGATGGCCAGATACGCTGGATGCACCTGAGTTCATCGCCCCGTCTGCTCGACGACGGGCGTGTGCTGTGGGATGGTGTACAGACCGACATCACGGCCCACCGCCTGGCCGAGGAGGCTGCGCATGCCCACGAAGCCCTGATGGCCAACATGCTGCGCCAGGTGCCCGGCGGTGTGGCGCGCTTGGACCGGGATCTGCGCGTCTTGTATGTCAATGCGCAGCAGGCCAGCTGGCTCTACCGCAAGCCCGAGGAGCTGCAAGACCGCCTGCTGCAGGAGGTGATCCCGGCCGATGTTTTCGCCCGCATGCAACCCCATTTCGCCAAGGCCTTTGCGGGCGAGACGGCCGTGTTCGAGAACCGCATGGACGGGCCTGACGGCCTGCAGGTTCGCCACACCACCATCGCGCCCGAGAGCGTTACCGAGCAAGGCGTGCCTGCCGTTGTGCTGTTTGCCTACGATCTGACCGGGCTCAAGCGCGTGGAGGCCGAGCTGGCCGACCAGAAGGCCCATCTGGCCCGCGTGGTCAACGCCATGCCTGACATGGTGTTCTTGAAGGATGCCAGCGGCGTGTACCTGTCCGTCAATCCGGTGTTCGAGCGATTTGCGGGCAGGTCGGAGCGGCAGATCGTGGGCTGCAACGATTTTGACCTGGTGGCCCCCGCCGAGGCTGAGCGCTTTCGCAAATACGACCAACGCGCCATGCAGGCCTGGCAGCCGCTGGTTTACGAAGAAACACTGACCTTTGCCGAAGATGGCTACCGAGGCCAGTTCGAGACCATCAAGACCCCCATCCGTGACCTGACCGGCCGGGTGACGGGGGTGCTGGGGGTGTGCCGCGACATCACAGACCGCAAGCGCGCAGAACAAGAAATCGAGCGCCTCGCCTTCTTCGACGCCCTCACAGGCCTGCCCAACCGCCGCCTGCTGCTGGACCGCC
>NZ_JBMDJC010000031.1:0-46838 GCF_057808995.1 Acidovorax sp. FG60 | reverse complement strand
CACAGCATCCAGGGTGCCACTGGAGCTAAGTGGATACCCCTTATAAATATACAGCTTTTGCCACAAAAGCGCATGTAGGATGAACCCAAGGAGGCCTCCCCATGGAGCACTCTTTCGCCCCCCATATTTCGGGCTTCAACCCCCTGGTCGGGACTGCCTCCTGGTCGGACAAGACCTTGCTCGACTGCGGCAAGTTCTATCCACCCACGGCCAAGACACCTGAAGCGCGGCTGCGCTTTTACGCCTCGCAGTTCAACCTGGTGGAGGTGGACACCAGCTACTACGCCATCCCTGCGGTCACCACCGCCCAGCACTGGGCAGAACGCACGCCTCTTGGGTTTGTGTTCAACGTGAAGGCTTTCAGCCTGTTCACAGGACAGTGGACCAGTACCGATGTCTTGCCCAAAGACATCAAGGAGGCTCTGGGGCCTGGGCGGCGCCTGGTCTACAAGGACATGGCGGCGGAGTTTCGGGAGGAGCTGTGGAAGCGCTTTGTGGCCTGCCTGGTGCCTTTGCAGGTCAACAACAGGTTGGGGCTGGTGCACTTCCAGTTCTCGCCCAAGGTGGTGCGCCACCCAGCTGCTGTGGCCCACATCGAGCACTGCGTGGAGCATCTGCCCGGTCACACCCTGAGCATCGAGTTCCGGCATCCGAGTTGGTGGGAGAACGATGCAGTGACGGCAGACACCTTGGGCCTACTCAGGAGCCTGGGCCTGGTCCACACCATTGTGGATGGGCCGCAAGGATCACCGCACAGTGTTCCGGCGATCTGGGAGACCACCCATCCCGACCATGCACTGCTCAGGCTCCATGGGCGCAATGAAGTGGCGTACGGGATGCCAGCCAAGTCAGCAGCCGAGCGGTTTGACTATGCGTACACCTCCGCTGAGTTGCAGGCACTCGCTCATCGGTACAGCCCGATTGCAAGGTCGGTGCGGTATCCGCATGCGGTGTTCAACAACTGCATGGAGGACAAGAGCCAGCTCAATGCGCGGGAGTTTTTGGCGGAGTTGAAGGCGTGCTGAAGGCCTGGTGAATTAAGACGCGAAGGCGCGGAGGTACGGCGTTAAAAGGTTCCGAAAGATTGTTTTGAATACTGGAACAGTTAGTTTGCGACTGGGTAGTTTTTCCCTGAACACCATCGGCGTACAGTTCATCCCATCGATGAGCCGAACCCGCAAGGCGACTCACCGAACCCGGTTCAGGAATGGTTTTTGACCCGGCTTTTTTGAGACGCTTTTTTAGCTTTTAAGGATTTTCATCATGAACAAGACTGCCCGTTTCCTCTCCATCGCCGCTGTTGCTGCTTTCGCCTCTTTTGGCGCCCATGCTGACGAAGCCGATGGCTCGCAATTTGCCCTGAAGTTCGACACGAACCGCACCCGCGCTGAAGTGCAAGCCGAAGCCGTCGTGGAAGCCAAGACCCACAGCATGGAACCCGCAGGCTCGCGTGTGGCGACCTACAAGTCCAACGCTGACCGCGCTGCCGTGCGCGCACAGGCTGCCGAAGCCGTGCGCACCGGCCAGATCCCCCACGGCGAATTCAGCGCCATGTAATTTGGCAGACCAACTGCTTGAGTTTGGTTGAAGCAGTTGCGGGACTTCCCATGGTGGTGGCACTTTGCATTTGCGGGTGCTGCTGCCGTGGGGAGTGTTAACTGAACCGCAGGGGCGGGCAGGCAGAAAGGGCTCCCTTTGGGGGCCCTTTCTGTTTGTGGACCCCATCTCTGCAAGCAGCTGTAAAACCCTGCGGGATCTGAGCATTCGGGCCAGAAGCGATAGGTGAACGGTGCTCCAATCGGGCTCCGTCAAATTCGACTCGATGTCTTCTTCTGTGAATCGTTTCTTCTCTTGGCCAGGCCGTGTGCACCTGGCAGCTGTGCTGGCCCTTTCTCTCGCTGGCGTTGCTCTCCCGAATCTTTCTTGGGCGCGTTCCCCTCAGTTCGACAGTCGGCTCTGCTCACACCGGAGCCCACCTCCTTTGCCCAGTGCCCGCAGTTCTTTGCGAATGGCACGCCACCGGCCATCACGCCCCGGCCGCAATTGCGCGAGCTTTGCTATGAAGCGTTTGCGGTGCTGCATTCCGGGACCACCAAGACACCGGTGTTCGTGGCCCAACGCTTGAACCGCAGGCTCATCGAGGACGCTGACGAGAAACGGGCGAAGCGGTTCTTTGCGGATGCACGTTTGCCCAGTGGCGAGCGGGCGGAGTTGGAGGACTACAAGAACTCAGGCTACTCCCGAGGGCACATGGCACCTGCGGGAGATATGCCGACGCCAACGGCGATGGCCCAGAGCTTCAGCCTGGCGAACATGGTTCCTCAGAATGCCCAGCACAATGGTGGTGCCTGGAACAAGATCGAGCAGGACACGCGGCACTATGTGAAGCGGGCTAAGGGCGATGTGTTTGTGATCACGGGGCCGGTGTTCACGGATGTGGGGCCACGCATCGGAGCCAATGGGGTGAAGGTGCCGACCTATCTGTACAAGCTCGTGTACGACGCGACCACCCAGCGGGCCTGGGCGCACTGGCAGGAGAACCGTGAGGGGGAGACGGTGGGGCGGCCAATCAGCTACCAAGAGCTGGTGAAACGCACGGGAGTGGAGTTTTTGCCAAGAAGTGCACTGCAGCATTGAGTCGCCGCAAGGGCCGTGTCAGCGGTGGGGTTATAAATCGGTCCTTTCCAACCTCTACACGTGAGCATCCATGAACCGCGCAGAACTCGTTGAAATCCTGGCTTCCAAGAATGACCTGTCCAAGACCGCAGCCAATGCGGTGCTGGAAACGCTGATCGATACCATCCAAACAGCAGTGAAGAAGGGTGA
This sequence comes from Acidovorax sp. FG60, assembly GCF_057808995.1. NCBI lineage: Bacteria > Pseudomonadati > Pseudomonadota > Betaproteobacteria > Burkholderiales > Comamonadaceae > Acidovorax > Acidovorax sp. FG60. The sequence continues at coordinate 44,012 of NZ_JBMDJC010000031.1, read as the reverse complement.
TGCCGTGCAGCTGGTGGGTTTTGGGACTTTCAAGTCCGCCAAGCGTGCTGCTCGCACGGGCAAGAACCCATCGACCGGTGCTGCGCTGAAGATCCCTGCGAGCACGGTGCCGAAGTTTGTGGCGGGTGCCAAGTTCAAGGCGGTGGTGGATCCCAAGGCTGCCAAGCGCAAGGCGGACAAGGCTGGGAAGTAAATACAGCTCGTTCGGCCTCCACCGGAACAAACCGCCATGGGCTCGGGCCTCTGGCGGTTTAGTTTTTTGCGGAGGCGAAGAAGGATTGCGACACTAGCTGCGCACCAGCCCCTAAGCGCGCGATAAGGCGTCAAAGTTACCATTGGGCCTATGAATACGTTTTCAAATGCCTTTCGCGCTGAAGTGGTTCGAATGGCGCGCAAGGAGCTCAAGCCTGAACTGCAGGGCATGCGCAAGGCGATCACCGGCCATCGTTCGGAGATTGCGGCACTGAAGCGGGAAGTGAAGAACCTCACTTCGCAGCTCAAGACAGCTCGACGACAGACCCAGGTTGGGGGCGTGGCTGCGCCATCTGATCAGCCCAAAGTTTCGAAACGCGCCGCTCGCGAGGATTTCGTGTTCGCGCCGGAGATGCTGGCGCAGATGCGCAATGCATTGGGCGCCACCCAGCTTCAAATGGCGGCCCTGCTGGCCGTCTCTCCACTCTCGTACTCGCGGTGGGAGAAGGGGCAGGCTCACCCCCGAACCAAACAGCTGGCGAAGATTGAGGAACTGGTGAACATGGGTCCAGCCAAGGCCGAGAAGAAGATGCGCCAGGCTGCAAAGGCCTGAGGCCTAAGCAGCACCGCTTTCGGGAACGCGCGCCCCTGCCAGATCTATGCGAAGCTGCCTTTCTGGATCTGCAGAAGCGCTGCTTGGATCAACGCCAGCCCTTCGGGTTCTTGCAGTACATCCCACGGGCGGCGGTTTCCGAAGGCGGGGAGTGGCGCCACCAGCCACTCCTGCAGCCAAGCCTCGGCGTTGAAGCCTTCAGGATTGCCAGACTCCACCACGATCTGCTGGACCAGGTCCGTCAGAACTGGTGGGGGACGTACGTCGTTGGGGTGGGCCATGCCGCATTCTGGTCTCGTGCCCCGGCACTCGCAACCCTGGGGCTGGGCCTCAGTGTGAAGACTTCGGCCCGCGTGTTTGCCTACCACGCGCGTGTTAGATAACATGGCCGTGTTACTTTCATCGCCGCCATGCCCTCCTCCAAGACATCCCAAAGAACCGCACAAGCAGTGCAGCGCGTGGCTGGCTTGTTCGAATCCAAGGGTTGGAAGATCCAGGCCAGTGAACCCGGCAGCACGGGGCCAGACCTCGTCGTTCGGCGGCGGGGTAAGCGCTACGGGGTGGTACTCAAAGCCACATCCGAGGGGCGGGCGGACCGGGTGATTCCGCTGTTGTCCCAAGCCGTGCTTGAGGCCCGGGCATATGCCCTTCAGTCGCGTGGATTCATGCCCCTGGCCGTGGTGCATGTGGACCATGCGCCGAGAGCGCTCGTTGCCAATGTGATGGCTTTTGCGCAGGAGTTTGCTGCGGAGGTTGCCGTGGGCTTCGTGTCAGCGGAGGGGGCGAGCGCGTTTCTGGGGGAGGGATTGGAGGGTCTCAACGTCTCCGCACCCTACAGACCACGACAGGTCAGGGGCACTCAGATTCGCACGGACAACTTGTTTTCTGATCTGAACCAGTGGATGTTGAAGGTCTTGTTGGCGCCGGAGTTGCCAGAGGGGATGCTGAACGCTCCCCGGGGCCAGTACCGCAATGGGGTGGAGCTTGCGCGGGCTGCGCAGGTTTCTGCGATGACCGCCTCCAGGTTCTTGCAGCAACTGCGGCGCGAGAGATTCCTGCTGGAGTCCGAGGAGTTCCTCACGCTGGTGCAGAAAGAGGAGCTACTCGAGCGCTGGAGTTCAGTGGCACCGTACGGCACGGCAGATATGCCTGCACGGTTCTTGGCCAACATTCAAATTGAAGATCGTGTTCGAGAGCTCTTGAACAAAGTCGAAGGCGATGCCTGCCTGGGGCTTTTTGCGGCAGCGGATGGGCTCCGCGTGGGGCATGTGAGCGGCGTTCCCAGGTACATCTGCGTTCGTCACATGCCTCGGTTCAACCTGGCGACTCCGGGAAGCAATCCATGGAGTGCACTCCTGCCGTTTCCGAAGGAGGCGCCGCACGTGTTGCTGCGGGTGGCGAAGTTTCCGGAATCTACGTTTCGTGGGGCGGTACGGCGGGATGGGGTGATGGTGGCCGATGTGATCCAGGTCTGGCTGGATGTGTTGCATCACCCGACCCGGGGGCAGGAGCAGGCGGAGCACATTTTTAGGAAGGTGCTACGGCCTTTGGTTTGAAGCGACTGTCGTGCACATCGCGAAAAACAGGATGAACCGACGATCACTTTGCAGCGGTTGCTGCCCATCGCCAGAGGCGTCCGTCTTCACGCTGATGGTCACAAAGCAGAAGTTGTCTCACGAAATGGGCAGCCGCTAGAGTGACTGGTGTGTGAGGTACTGCCGTCATCGAACCTAAAGAGCCCCGTCTTGTGCCAGACGAACGACTGCTTTGAAACCACTCCGTTGCAGCACCATGGCGCGCATGTCTCAACGACACCACTGCATCTGATCGCGCGGAATTTTTCGTTCGAACGAGCCCCGCCTGCTGTTACAACCCTTGTCAGACGATCCACTGACAAGCGCACCCATGCACCAAGAAGATGACAGCCCCGGCCATCACCTGCAACGATCAGACTTCATTCGACGGCTTGTTCAAGCATCACCACCATCCATGGCCCCGGAGAATCAGGGACCATCCATGCCCCGGCGAATCGTGCAGTACTGGCATGACCTGCAGGCGCTGCCGGCTGACGTGCAGGAGTGTATGGATTCTTGGTCGAGGTGGGGATCAAGCGGATTCGAGTACCGTGTCTTCGATGCGCGCAGCGCGGCTCGCTTCATCGAACAATCGCTGGGAAAAGACTATCTGCGGGCGTTCATGCGCTGCTACCACCCCGCGATGCAGGCCGACTACTTCCGGTTGTGCTATCTCGGCATCAATGGCGGAATGTATGTTGATGCTGACGACGTGTGCATTTCCAAGGACATCTCGGAGCTGTTCGTGGGAAGCGGCGTTAAGGTTCAGCCACTTTGCTATGACATCGCATCGGACTCGATGGTTCAGAGCGAGGTCTTCCTGCAAGCGGGAGCCAACCGGGAAGGTTGGATTTTCTACGTCAACAACAACCCTTTGATCGCTTTCGAGGGAGACCCAATCGTCAGCCGAGCACTTGAGCGTGCAACCCTGCGCTTGAACTTTGCAGCTGAGGGTGAGCTGCCGGAGATCCAATCGACGACCGGCCCGGGCAACCTGTCGCGCATCATCTTTGAGCTGGGCGCGCGATGCCCTGATGAGCACCGGGTGACCATACTGCGAAACTGGGACTCTATCGGCATTGCCAAGTGGCCGCTGGGCTATCGTGCCGACGGGAGAAACTGGCGAATATCCAATGGGAAGCGCTTCGCCTTTGATGGGGAGGGGGCGCCATGAACCTATTCGAGCCACTGAGAGGCATCCGCCACCTGTTGCACACCATGTTTTTTCGCTTGCGCGTACTGTTGCCCAAACAGAAGGCCGTCGCATTCGGCCCCGTAGGCGGTGGCCACCCGAGCAGGATCAGCGACATTTATGCGATCAATCTTGATCGGCAGCCACAGCGGCTGGTGGCTGTTGCCCGGGAACTGGATCGGATCGTGGATTGCACGGGGCAACCATTGTCAAAGCGACTCATCCGGCACGCAGCCTGCGATGCGCGGGCCCTCCCGGCCGCGACGCTTGCTGGTGTCGATGTCGAGCCCTACTACACGCTTGCGGATCAACTGTCCGTCGACCCGTACCCGCAATTGCTACCGAACACGTTCGATCTGACTCGCCCGATCCGAATGAGCAATGCAGAAATTGCGGTGGCCCAATCGCACATTGATATCTGGAAGAGGATTGCCAGTTCTGAGGCGCAATACGCGCTGGTGCTGGAGGATGACGTTTGGTTCGAACAAGGCTTTGGCAGCCTTGTCGACACAGCGTGGGAGGAGATGCGGGATCGTGATGGGACCGATCCTGACTTTGACGTGCTCTACCTGTCCTTCAAAGAGGTAAAGCACGGTGCTCCTAAGATTGCGCTCTCGCGCAGCGTCTTTCGACCGGAGCGCGGGCTTTGGTATCTCTCGGGGTATGTGCTGTCCAAGCGCGGCGCCCAGCGGCTCCTTGCACGTATGCCATGCCGCGGACCGGTCGACCTTTGGATCAATCAGCAGTTCCCAGTGATAGACGTGCGTGCGCTGCGCCGCTCTGTCATCCCTCAGCGAGTCGATTTGCTGTCCACGAACTCCTACTCGATTCTCCCCGTCCTTAGCCAGATCGGGATTCTTTCCGATGCAACGCCTGGTACGTTTCATCAGCGTCCGACGGAAACACCGGTGTTCGCCTTCGGCTCTCGGAACGCGGGCCTATCCTCGCTGGCTATAGCCTTGTCGATGTTGGGCTATCGCTGCTGCAGTGACTTGGACGACCTCCCGCCTGTGGAGCGAGGCCGCTTGCTTCGAGGTCAGCGTGGACGCGTTTTTGATGCCTACGTCAATATCGCAGCACTTGAGCCCCACATCGCGCAACTCAAGGAGAGGTATCCTGGAGCGAAGTTCATCATCGTCGGCGAGATCCCCGAGAACTTGCCACTGCCCCCTGAGGGCATCTTGCACCAGTGTGCCGCTCCAGAGGGCTGGACGGTGCTGTGTGAGTACCTGCGCATGCCGCCACCAAGCGCTAGCTATCCGCGCGCTGCGGAGCGAGGGGTTCGTCGTCTTAGCCCTCCTGCGGCCGCAAGTGAAAGACTGGCAAGAGGCAAGCGGCTGGAACACGATGCTTCGCCATGGGTTGCCCCGCCATCGCGCCATTGGCATGGTATCGACGTGGAGCTACGCGAGCCGGGGCCGAGGTCGGTGGCATCACGAGTCCGGTTTGACGACCACTTGAGCGAACTTGACGTGTCTCGTTGGCTGCCGCGCGACGATACGTTCCCCGGGAACCTCGCACTCTTCAGACCTGGCAGCGTGCGCATTCGGCCTCATGGCGGTTTAGAGCTGGTGGTCGCAAATGCGTCGCTTGGTGTTCGTGATCTAAGCGCGGGCGCTGTTTCCAGCCGAGGCCGGTTCCTGTATGGACGTTTTGAGGCAACTCTGCGAGCGACCAACGCTCCTGGTTTGGTCTCGGGCTTCTTCCTCCACCGAGATCTTCCGCGCCAGGAGATCGATGTGGAGATCACGGGTAACCGTCCAGACCAGATGCTGACCAATGTCTTCTTCAACCCAGGCTGCGATGGTGCAAAGTTTGACTACGGTTACCGGGGGACGCCGTTTGTCATCCAGCTCGGGTTCGACGCCTCTGAGGCGTTCCACACCTACGCAATTGAGTGGGCACCTGACCAGATCCGATGGTTCGTCGACGATCGCCTTGTGCATCGGAGAGTGATCTGGGACCCTACGCCGATTCCAGATCTGCCCATGACGCTGCATGTCAATACGTGGCCGACACGTTCCGAGGAGCTTGCAGGACGACTTGTGCGCGAGTCTTTGCCGGCAGTCGCTGCGATTCGGCGAATCGTGGTGGATGCGAACAGCGCGGAAGCGCAGGGCGATGCCATCTCGGTCAGGAAAGACTTGGTGCGGATGGTAGATTCGGCGCAAGAAGGTAAGCCGCCGTCTAAGGGAGATGGATCTGCTCATTGGGACGCCCATGTGAGAGATGAAACCTATTGATCAAGCATGGTCGGGGACGCTAACGCACTGATAGTTTGCTCCCTGTGGAGGCATCACGGCCTGGGGGAGGCCTCTCTGCGCACTCTGACTTCCCAGCGGGGGCGCTTTCCGCGGCGGATATACGGTCAGGTCAACGGTATGGCTTGTCATGGCCGAGAACGGGCGTTGCCAAGCTACCCCACAAGCGGGAAATGAGCCAGAAGTGCGATGCGTAGAAGGCCAGCTTCGCTGCGGCTCCTCGTACTCACGCTGTCAGCCAGTAGCGGCCTTCGTGGGCGTCTGCTTAGAGACACTTCGTCGCGCGGGACACCTACGGTAATCCATCGCTGTTGTCGCGGCAGCGATCTAAGCCAGCTGCGGGCGCAACGCGTTAAGTGCCTGTCAAGCACGCGGCGCACCCACATGTCGCCAATTCATGTGCCGATGGTCTAGCAGCGTCGTAGTTCTGCACAGACGTCAGTTGGGACGATCAACGCCCATCCTGACCGGACATTGTTGTGGGGGCTCCTCTTTCCATACTGGATTGAGGCATTCGGCCGCCAGTATGGCGCCCTCACCGTCGCTGCCACGCTACCATGGCTTACAAATAGACACTGGCATCCCAGGGAGCAGGAAGTCAAAGCCATGCACATATCCAAACTCAAGCTGATCAACTACCGGAACTTCAAGAACACCAGTCTGACGTTTCAGCGCGGCGTCAACACCATCATTGGAGAGAACGGCGCGGGTAAGTCCAATATCCTCCGCGCCATCCGGCTGCTCCTGGACGACAACATGGTTCGCGCAGCTTATCGGCTGGAAGAGTCCGATTTCAGCCGTGCGCTGGATCAATGGCAGGGCCACTGGATCATCATCAGCATGGAGTTCGAAGACCTCAGCCCCGATGAGGCGGTTCAGGCGCTTTTCTTGCACGGCACTGCTGAAGTCCACGCAGGACCGATTTCTAAGGCCACCTACAACCTGATCTTCCGTCCCAAGAAGGAGATCCGGCTGAAGCTGGCAGCCCTCGACGACTTTGACGATGCGGAGTTGAAGGCAATTCGGGATGGCATCACCATCGACGACTACGAGACCATCTTCACTGGCCGAAGCAGCGCTGATTTTGGTGATCCGGCCACGTATCAACGGATCGTCGGAAACTTCGACGTTTGTTCTTTCTCTGAAGAAACCGAGTTCCCTGAGATTGGGGCCAAGGTGCCAGGATTCCTGTCCGTCACCAAGGAGGTTTCACTTACTTTCATCCAGGCGCTTCGGGACGTCGTAGCTGAGTTTCACAACAACCGCACCAATCCACTGCTCACCCTGCTCAGGAGCAAGAGCGGTGAAATCGACGCAGCGGCCCTGGTGCCGATCGTGGACAAGGTGCGTGATCTCAATGGCGCCATCGAAGGACTCGAGGACGTGCAGTCGGTGCGCAAGCACATCCGAGAGACGATCAAGGACACTGCCGGCGAAACCTACTCCCCGACCTCGCTGTCGATCAGGTCGGATCTACCCGAGGAAGCGGAGCAGTTGTTTCAGTCACTGCGTCTGTTCATCGGGGAATCGGAGGACGGATATGAAGGGACGATCAACGAACTCAGCCTCGGCGGCGCCAATCTGATCTACCTAACCCTCAAACTGCTGGAGTTCAAGTACCAGCGAGAGAAGATGGCGATCGCGAACTTCTTGCTCATCGAAGAGCCCGAAGCGCATATACATACCCATATCCAGAAGACGCTGTTTGATCGCATCGCCTACGAGGATGCTCAGGTCATCTACACGACTCACTCCACACACATCTCCGAAGTGAGCAACGTGAGCAACGTCAACATCCTAGGTCGACGCGGCGCATTCTGTGAGGCATACCAGCCGGCGACCGGACTGGATCCTGCTCAGGTGACAAGCATCCAGCGGTACCTGGACGCAGTGCGAAGCAACCTACTGTTCGCCAAGAGCGTAATTTTGGTGGAGGGTGACGCGGAAGAGATCCTGATCCCTGTGCTCGTGAAGAAGGTCCTGGGCTTGAGCGTGGACGAGTTGGGGATCAGTGTCATCAACATCCGCAGTACCGGCTTCAAAAACGTCGCGGTCCTGTTCCACGACATCCGGATCCGCAAGCGGTGCGCGATCGTCACTGACTTGGACACGATCTTCTTCGACACAACGCCGAATGCGGCGGATGGCGACGCCTTGGCCGCCAGGAAGCGCAAGGCGATTGGTTCGCAAGCGGCTGGGGCGCTGCGAAAAATTGATTTGGATGCATTTGCCGTGGGCAACGCCTGGGTTCAGAGCTTCTACGCCACACATACCTTTGAGGTGGATCTGCTCGGCTCGGGCAATCATGAAGCCATTGTGCGCACAGTAGACAAGGTCTACAAGGCGCCAGCGACGATCACGCAGGCAACCACCGATCTTCGCTCGGGCCTCATCGACCAAGGTGGCGGTCGGACCTTGACGATGGCCGAGCAAGAAGGCAAGGGGTGGTTTGCCATCTTGCTCGCGCAAACGCTGGATCATCAAGCCGTGGTGCCCGGCTACATCCGAGACGCGGTGCTGTTTGCGCATGGCCCGTTCTCGCGACCGCTGATCATGCGAATCCTCCGTCATCGAATGAATCGCATGTTGGCTATCGACCGAGCTGCGCGTCCGCGCTTGACGGCATTCAATGCTGAGGTGGAGCGTTTCGGGCGCTCGGAGATAGATCTGCCGACCCTTCGTGCCGCAGCTGCAACGGCGTTACCTGGCGACGTAGTCCATGCGTTCCTGGCGGAGATGGCTTGATGTTTGTCTGGGATGCCACGGAGCTCAATCCTGAGCAAGCGGCTGCAGTAGAAGAGCCGTCGAGCGTCTTCCTGGTCGCCTGTCCAGGCAGCGGAAAAACGCGTACCCTGACGTACAAGATCGCGTATGAGCTGTCCCGGCGCACGGATAAGCGCATCGTCGTGGCCATCACCTATACACACCGTGCCGCTGACGAGATTCAGGAGCGAATCGAAGCCCTCGGAGTCGATACCACCGCCCTGTGGATCGGAACCATTCATTCGTTCTGTCTCGAATGGATCATCAAGCCTTACGGGATCTATGTCCCGGAGCTGGCTCGTGGGTACACGGTCTTGGACCGACACGACCGCGAGAAGATGCTTGAGCGACTGTGCTCACAGTACCCCGGCGTGACTTTTTATGACTGCGACTATTACTTCGAAGAAGACGATTACCGGCTCGGGTGCGCCGACACCTGGAAGCATGACACGATCCACCAAGTGCTGGCGGGGTACTTTCGAGAGCTAATGGAAACGAGACGAATCGATTTCGAGTTGATCCTCTGGTACTCCCAGGTACTGATCCGAAGTCAGCCGCATATCGTGGCGCTGCTCTCCCAAGTGTTCTCATATGTCCTCGTCGATGAGTACCAGGATACGAAGCGGATCCAATACAACTTGGTGGGGGCCATCCTGCGGGCGGGTGCCGGTAGCACCAAGACGTTCATCGTAGGAGATCCCAATCAAGCGATTTACGGATCACTTGGCGGGTATGCCATTTCAGCGGCGGACTTTCGCGCGCTCACGGACATTCCAATTCGGGAGATGACGCTGCGTTTGAACTACCGCTCAAGTGCGAGGATCATCGGGCACTTCTCCAACTTTAATGTGCACGCTACCGACATTGAGGGAGCTGGCAAGATGGTTGGCTTTCCGAGCCAAGTCTCCTACAACCGCCTCGTTGCGCACGAAGATCTTCACGATGAGCTCGTCAGGCTCATCCAAAAGAGCTTGGCCGACGGACATGCACCCGAAGAGATATGCGTGCTGGCGCCGTGGTGGATCTTGCTGGCGTCTACCACCCGAAAACTTGTGGCACAGCTCCCCGACCAGCAGTTCGACGGTCCGGGATTGGTGCCGTTCAGCAATGATCCCGACAACTTTTGGTTCAAGCTCTCTAAGATCTTGCTGACGGAGTCGTCGCCCCAAATGCTCGTGCGACGCATGCGATGGGCCAGGGACGTCATTGCCGACCTCCGCGATTTCGGCGTCGACACGTCCAGGATCACGCAGCGTTCGCTGCTGCGGGAGTCCAACTCTCTCGCCATTGCCGAGACAGACGGCTTGGCGTATCTGGACCAGGCGTTCGCAGCGTTACTGGATCGCCTGCTGATCGAGCTGAATGCTTTCCCCGCGCTGGTGGAGCATCGCGAGGCATTCTTTGCGAGTTCCCAGGCGCGGCTGGAGAGGCTGCAGAACTCTGGTGCCAGCTACATCACCGATCTGTCGTTCTTCAAGAAGGTGTTCCGCGAACGGACCGGGATCACCGTGTCGACCATTCATGGGGTCAAGGGCGCCGAGTTTGACGTGGTCATCGCGTTCGGTCTTCTTCAGGGCATGGTGCCCCATTTCAGTGATTCCGACGGCGATGTCGCCGCCAGCAAGCTGCTGTATGTCCTGGCCTCGCGCGCTCGAAAGCACTTGCACCTCATCTCGGAGGCCGGTCGCTCACGCGGAAGATATGGGAGCTACCAGCCCACCGAGGTTTTGGCCCGCTGTGAATTCGTTTACAACGGATAGTGAGGGCGGCGCATCTACCGCAAGAGCGGGTTAGTCCTGTGTCCATTACCTGTAAAACCTAGCTTCGCGCAAGCGAGATGGTGGGCCCACAAGTAAGCTAACGGCTGCTATCGGGGAGGCGCCTTGGCGGTACGAGCGCCGCATCGGGTCGGGAGCTGCTGCACCGTCCTTATAAGAACCGTCGATCGTGTTCTGCCCACCTGTATCGAGCATCAAGTGGCAGGTCTCGGGAGTACACCGGTCATACAGCCTTCTAACCGCCGAATGACCGGTGAAGAGCGCCGTCGCCGCTTAGGTCACATCTATCGAGCGGCTCTCTTCAGCCTGAATCAGACATTCACGCTGTCTCAAGAGCAGACGCTGACCGAGCACAGTCCGAATACTGGCCCAGGAATTCCCGTCGCGGACTTATCTCGGGCCACTGAGCAGGGAAAATCGGAACGCTTCCCTCGTGGCCACGACGCCATGAGCGCCCAACAGGGGCCATGACACATGAGTTGTGGAGAGCATTCCATCAAACGGTGGAAGACTATTTGCGGTCCGTTACTCTGGCTGACTTGGTGGAGCGTCATCTCGCTACTGGATGTGCCGTGGAGGAACCACCTGGGGCGGCGCCAACACCAAAACGGCTTGCTCCGCCTAAACGGCAACTTCCGCGTGAGAATGCGCCAAACTCAGTTTTTGCGCTGGGTGCGGCCATACGCACGAGATCGTGACGCGGGTCCAAGGGGGATCTACACCGTACGGATTCCTCGGTGCCTCTGTACATGGCTGCAAGACCCCTGATACCAGGTGTTAGATGTGGGTTTCTGCGAGACAGGCAGCAGTCTGCGGCTATCATTGCGACGAATTTTCAATTGCCTGCTTCCAATTTCATGCGCCGACTGCTCGCAGTCATCCTGTTGAGCTCCTTCTTCTGCCAGGCCTTCGCAACGGCCCGCCAGACGGCTGCGTTCGACCACGAGGGCGAGTTCCAGGCGGTGCATGCTGAAATGCATCTGGAAGGCTCCGCCCACCACCATGATGAACACGGTGTGGCGCACCAAGACGATTCCCAGGAGTCCATCCAGCACATGCTGGCGGACGCAGGCCCTGGGACTGCAGCACTTCTCCACTTCCCGCAACTGTCGCTTCCTCTCGACCGCTCACCCGCACCGGCCGTGACCGCCGAATCCGTCAGCCCGTCCCCTCATCTGGACGGTTTACGACGACCTCCCCGACTGATTTCCTGATCCACCCTTAGCGCCGCGCTTTCCACACGAAAGCGGGGTTGTTCATCGGTGCGGTACTACTTTGATCAGGCGCTGATGCGTCAACGATCCTGGTTTGCCGCCTTTGATCGGTCAGGAATCACGTGCGTTTTGTTATTTCCGGGCTTGCGGTGCGTTGTGCCGCAGGCTGTGCTTTGAGCTGCGTCCTCGTTGGCGCTGCGGTTGCGCAGTCCAATACCGCCCCATCGCTTTCAGCCACGGCATCGCCCGCGGCTCCAACACTGGCACAAGCTACGGAGGCCGCATGGCAGCGTGCCACCCAGGCGAGAGAAGCCGAAGGTCAGACACAGCGGGCTGCTGCCGAACGGGCGGCTATCTCCAGTCTGTGGGCTGCGCCCCCCGCACTGGAGTTTTCCTACCGAGACGACCGCTGGCAAACGTCGGCAGGACGCAGGGAAGCCGAGGCCGGCCTGGCGTGGCCGCTGTGGTTGCCTGGGCAGCGCAATGCACGCGGCGCTGCTGTGGCCGCCGACGCAGAGCTGTCCCAAGCTGCCGTTCAAGCGGGGCGCCTGCATTTCGCGGGACTGGTGCGGGAAGCCGCCTGGGGCATTGCCGCGCAAAAGGCCGGGTCCGACCTGGCGGACGCCCAAGTGCGATCTTTGCACGAGATCTCCGACGACGTACGGCGCCGTGTCAAATCGGGTGATCTGGCCCACGCGGATGCGCTTGCCGCTCAATCCGAGGCTCTGGCTGCGCAATCTGCACAGTTGGCTGCACGCCAGCGCCTGAGCGCCAGCCAGTCGCAATGGATGACCCTGACGGGCATAGCCCTGGCGCCTGATCTCACGTCTGTCCCGGTTTCTGATGGTGCCGCAGTTTCACCAGGCGGGGCGCACTTCGCCGTTGAAACGCACCCGGATGCGCGTGTCGCTGCATTAACGGTTGAACGCGCACGCAAGCGGCTTGACGTGGTGGCCGCCACACGGCGCGACCCGCCTGAACTGCTACTGCGTATCCGGCAAGACATTCCTGGTAGGGGCGAGTCGGCGCAAAACAGCATCGGGGTCGGCCTGCGGATTCCCCTGGGCACAGCGAGCCGCAACCAACCACTGCAAGCTGCAGCACTGAGTGAGCTGGATGTGGCGCTGACCACGAAACAGCGAACCGAGGAGCGGCTGGCTGCTGATGCAGCGATGGCGCAGGCTGCGGTGCACACGGCCGAGCAGCAACTGGAGGCGGAGCGCCAGCGCTCGGCACTGCTGAGGGAGCGCGCCTCCCTCATTGACCGATCTTTCAAGGCTGGAGAAACCCCGTTGCCCGAGTTGTTGCGCGCGCTCGCCGCAGCTACCCAGGCAGACACCAGTTTCGCGCGCCAGCAAGTGGCACTGGGCCTGGCCCTCGCGCGCCTCCAGCAATCTCTCGGAATCCTTCCATGAATCTCTTGAATCTATTCCTCATCGGCTACCGCAGCATATTGCTGGGGGCAGGCTTTGCCGTGCTGGTGCTTTCAGGTACACCCAGCTATGCCGCGCCAGGCGCGCACGGCCCCAATGGTGAGCACCTGGACGCCCCCGCTCAAGCAGGGGCCAACAGCGGCTCCGTTCCCAGTTTTGAGGCCCGCTCGGAAGCCTTCGAGCTGGTGGGCCGGCTGCAGGGCGGAGAGTTGTCCATCCTGATCAACCGCTTTGCCACCAACGAGCCCGTGCTCAACGCCACGGTCGAGGTGGAGACGGGCAATCTCAAGGCGCCTGCCAAGTTCCATGCGGACATGGGGGACTACGCCATCGACGATGCCAACATGCTCAAGGCCCTGGCGGCGCCCGGTGACCACCCCATGGTGGTCACCGTACTGGCGGGCAATGACTCTGACCTGCTTGACGGCACCCTCACAGTCGCCGGTGCCGTGCTCGATGACCATGGTCACTCCCACGACGACGGTCACGCCCATGGGCCCTCCCGCACGGTGTGGCTGGCTCTGGCCCTGGCCGTCTTGGCAGCGGTCGGTTGGTTCTTTGGTCGCAGGCCCAAGGCTGCAGGCACATCTTCCAAAGGAGATGCGCTGTGAACTCATTGATCCAAAAAGCCAAGGCGACCCGCATGCTTCACGTTCTCGGCCTGACTGCCATCGCGTGCATCGCGGCGATGTTCCCACCTGTTGCCGTCGCAGCGCCAGGTGCCCATGGGCCGAACGGTGAGCATCTAGATGCCCCCACGGCGGTCAGCGCATCCGGTTTGATGCGGTTGCCAGACGGCAGTGTCAACGTTCCGATGCTCGCCCAACGGCGCCTGGGTATCCGCACACAGTTGACCCCTGAAACCCAGGCCGCCGCCACCATCGAGCTGTCAGGCCGTGTGGTCGTGGACCCCAATGCGAGTGGTCGTGTCCAGGCGATCCATGGGGGACGGATCGAAGCGGGACCACGCGGTCTGCCGGTCGCCGGCCAGACCGTGCGGCAAGGAGAGGTGCTGGCCTATGTGGCCCATCACGCCGAGCCTTATGCCCAGGCCAACCAGCAGGCCCAGCTGGCCGAGTTGCGCAGTGGCCGGGAACTGGCCGCACAGCGGGTGCAGCGGCTGCAGTCCCTTGAAGGCACGGTGCCGCGCAAGGAGATCGAGGCCGCACGTGCTGAGCTACAGAGCCTCACCGCGCGCGAGAAAAGCATTGGAGCGAGCCTGGCTGCCAGAGAGGCCTTGCTGGCTCCCGTCTCCGGCGTGATTGCCAGAGCCGACGCAACCAAAGGCCAGGTGGTTGAGGCCCGCGAAGTGTTGTTCGAGGTGATTGACCCTGCACGAGTGTTGGTGGAGGCCACTACGGCAGATCCTGGCTTGCCCGCACGCACGGGTACAGCCCACTTGCAGGGGGTGCTTGGCGTCAAGCTGCAGCTGATCGGCGCAGCGCGCAGCCTGCGTGATGGCGTCCTCCCGATGACTTTCAGGGCCGTCCCGGAGCAATCGGGCACAGCCTTGCCGCTGGCGGTCGGACAGCCCGTCACCGTCGTGGCCTCGCTGAACGAGCAGGTGAAGGGCTTCGTCCTGCCTGCGCAGGCCGTCGTGCGCAACAGTGCCAACGAGCCGGTGGTCTGGATCAAGTCCGGTGCAGAGCGCTACATTCCCCAGCCGGTGCAGTACCGGTCCCTGGACGCCGCCACGGTGGTCGTCACGCAGGGCCTGGGCGCTGACAACCGCGTGGTGGTGCAAGGTGCGCCGCTGATCGCACAGATCCGCTGAACGGAGCCCACGCAATGTTCAATTGGATCGTAAGGAACAGCCTTCACAACCGCCTGTTCGTCCTGGCGGTCGCGGCGCTGCTGATGGTCTACGGGGCCATCACCGCATGGCGCACGCCGGTCGATGTGTTTCCCGACCTCAACAAACCCCTGGTCACCGTCTTGACGGAAGCAGGAGGTATGGCACCCGAAGAAGTCGAGCAACTGGTGACCTTCCCTCTGGAGACCGCGCTCAACGGCATGCCGGGGGTCACGCGCGTGCGCTCCACGTCCGGCGTGGGCCTGTCCATCCTCTATGCCGAGTTCGATTGGGGGACGGACATCTACCGCAACCGCCAGCTCGTGGCGGAGCGCCTGGCACTGGTGCGGGAGCAACTCCCCGGAGGCATTACGCCCGTCATGGGACCGGTGTCTTCCATCATGGGCGAAGTCATGCTCATCGCACTGCCGTTGGCAGCAGGCGATGGTAAGGCCGCCGCAGCGACACCCATGCAGGCCCGTGAGTACGCGGACTTCGTGCTGCGCCCAAGACTTCTGTCGATTCCAGGGGTGTCTCAGGTCATCCCTATCGGCGGTGAAGTACGTCAGTTGCGGGTGGAGCCTGATACCGCGCGCATGGCGCAGTTCAGGGTGACATTGACGCAGATCGAGCAGGCCCTTCGAGGCTTTGCGGGGAATGCGGGAGGTGGCTTCATCGACCTCAACAGCCGTGAATTCCTCATCCGCCACATTGGCCGCACCAGCCGTGTCGAAGACCTGCAGGGCGTGGCCGTAGCCTGGAAGGACGGCCGAGCCATCTTGCTGGAACAGGTGGCCAATGTCCGGTTCGCTGCCGCCATGAAGCGCGGTGACGCCGGATACAGCGGCGTGCCTGCCGTCATCGTCAGTGTGCAAAAGCAGCCTGCGGCCGATACCGTCAAGCTCACCCACGCCATCGAAGCGGCGTTGGGGGACCTCAAACAAGGGCTGCCCGTGGGTTTGGCTGCTCCGAAGGTGTTGTTTCGCCAGGCGGACTTCATCGAGGCGTCTATCGGCAACGTGACCGAGGCTCTGCGCGATGGCGCCATCATGGTGGCCATCGTGTTGTTCGCCTTCCTGTTGTCCGCGCGAACCACTTTGATCTCGCTCGTGGCGATACCCTTGTCGCTGGCCGTGACAGCCATGGTGTTCCGGTTGATGGATCAGTCCATCAACGTGATGACCCTGGGCGGCCTGGCCATTGCCATTGGCGAACTGGTAGACGATGCGGTGGTGGACGTGGAGAACATCCTGCGCAGGCTGAAGCAAAACCGTGCCCAGGGCAATCCTCTGTCCATGCTGGAGGTCGTGCGCCGGGCGAGCGTGGAGGTCCGCTCGGGCATCGTCTACGCCACCGCCATCGTGGTGCTGGTGTTTGTGCCGCTGTTTGCGCTGCCGGGCATCGAAGGGCGCCTGTTCACGCCCCTGGGCATCGCCTACATCGTGTCAGTGCTGGCCTCGATGCTGGTCTCGATGACAGTAACGCCCGTGCTGTGCCTTTACCTGTTGCCGGGGATGAAACGGCTGGACCACGGTGACAGCACGTTGGTAGCCTGGCTCAAGCGGCGGGATGCGCAAGTGCTCAGCTGGTCGTTTTCTCGCGCCAAGGTGCTGATGGCTGTCGCTGCACTGGCGGTAGCTGCAGCAGCTGCAAGCGTCCCGTTTTTTCCACGCGCCTTTCTGCCTGCCTTCAATGAGGGTTCGCTGGTGCTGGGCATGGTGTTCAACCCAGGCACTGCGCTGGCGGAAGCCAATCGCATGGGCGCGTTGGCGGAGACGCTGATTGCTGAGGTCCCCGAGGTCACCCAGGTGGGGCGCCGGACGGGGCGGGCCGAGCTGGATGAACATGCCGAAGGCGTGCATTCGGCCGAGATTGATGTGGACCTGAAGCGGTCCGCCCGGGACCGCGAGGCCGTGATGGCAGACATCCGTGCCCGTTTGGCCGTCCTTCCAGCCCAGGTGGCCATTGGCCAGCCTATCTCCCACCGCCTGGATCACCTCTTGTCAGGGGTGCGGGCGCAGATCGCGCTCAAGATCTTCGGCGACGATACGGACACCTTGCGGGGCCTGGCCGAACAGATGCGCCAGGGACTCTCGGGCGTTCCAGGGCTGGTGGATCTGACCGTGGAAAAGCAGGTGCTGATCCCCCAGATCACGGTACGGCTGGACCACCGCAAGGCCGCGCAGGTTGGGCTGTCTCCTGGCGAGGCGGTGCGGGTGCTGCAGGCCCTGACGGATGGTGCCCATGGTGCGCAGATTGTGGACGGCCTGCGCCGCTATGAACTGGTGCTGCGCCTGCCCGATGACAAACGCAGTCCTCAGGATCTGGCTCGCACGCTGATCGACACGCCTGCGGGGCAGATACCGGTGTCTGCCATCGCCACGGTCCAGGAAACCGATGGCCCCAACCAGATTGGCCGAGAAAACGGTCGTCGGCGCATCGTCGTTTATGCCAACACGGACGGCTCCGACATGGGCCGAGTCATTGCAGACATTCGTGCGGTGATGGCAAAGACGCCATTGCCACCGGGGACCTTTCTGAGTCTGGAAGGCCAGTTCCAGGCCCAGGAGCAAGCGATGCAACTGATCGTCGGCTTGTCGCTGGTGTCTTTGGCAATGATCTTTCTCGTTTTGTATGTACGCTACAAGTCGGCGGTGTTGGCCGGGATCATCATGGCCAACATTCCGCTGGCGCTCATCGGCAGCGTGGCCGCGATGTGGCTGGCGGGGGTGAGCCTGTCCGTGGCCTCCATGGTGGGCTTCATCACGCTGGCGGGCATTGCCACACGCAACGGGATTTTGAAGGTCAGCCACTACATCAACCTGTGCAAGTTCGAGGGTGAGGTCTTCGGCCAACCCATGGTCGTGCGCGGCTCGCTGGAGCGGTTGACCCCGGTGTTGATGACGGCGCTGGTGGCTGCCTTTGCGCTGACCCCGCTGCTGCTGGCGGCCGATGCACCTGGTAAAGAAATCCTGCATCCGGTGGCGGTCGTGATTTTTGGTGGACTCGTCAGCTCGACCTTGCTGGACACGCTGCTGACGCCCGTGATGTTCTGGCTTTTCGGCGAAAGTGCCACCCGGCGCTTGATTGAGGGCAGCAGCGCGCAAGCCGAAAGCGAACCCATAGGCCAGGAGGCCTTCTGATCCCAGGCTCCAGCTTAATTCTCACCCACTTTTTGATAGGCCTTGGTGCGCTGCCTTTTGAAGCGCGCCAGTGAAACAAACTCAACGGAAGGAAACCCAAATGACCATGAAAAAGAACTTCTCCCAACTGCTGGCAGCCACCGCAATCGTGATGGCATCCCTGACAAGTGCGCCTGCTGCAATGGCCCATGGTGCAGCCGAGCCTGCTCACGGCGGCGTGGTGCAAACCGCCTCCGACCTGTCGTTCGAGTTGGTCGCCACCGCTGACGGCGCGGCAATCTACATCGTGGACCACGACGAGGATGCGGACGCATCCAAGTTTGGCGGCAAGGTCACCGTGCTGAACGGCACTGAAAAGGCAGAGGCGCCCCTGAAATCTGCAGGCGGCAACAAGCTGGAGGCCAAGGGCGTGAAGTTGGTCAAGGGCACAAAGGTGGTTGCGCTGATCACGACCAACAGCAAAAAGACCGTCACTGTACGATTCACGGTGAAGTAAGGCCCATGGCGCGCGGCTCTCTGTCCTTGCCTGCACTGCGAGGCGGTCTGCTGGCCTTGCTGGCCGCAGCCTTGTTTGGCATCAGCACCCCGCTGGTTCAACGGCTGGGTGCTGGGCTGGGGGCGTTCACGACGGCTGCGCTGCTGTATGCAGGGGCGGCTGTCGTTGGTGCCTTGTCCCTGCGGACCGCTGCCCACGAGGCAAGGTTGCAAAGATCCGACGCCTGGCGCCTCATCGGCATGGCGGGGTTTGGCGCTGCCCTAGGTCCTGTCGCCCTGTCCTGGGGTCTGCAACACACGAGTGGCGCCAGCGCGTCGCTCATGCTCACGCTGGAAGCGCTGTTCACAGCCACTCTGGCGTGGTGGTTGTATAGCGAGACCATGGACCGCCGTGTGTGGGCAGCCATGCTTCTTTTGCTGGCCGGTGGCATGGCTTTGGTCATGGACCAGGGCCTGCAGGGCGGCACGCAGCTGCTCGGTCTGCTTGCCGTGCTACTGGCGACGGTGGCCTGGGGCGTGGACAACACCCTGTCCCGGGGACTGGCCGAGCGCGATCCCAGCCAGGTCGTAATGGCAAAGGCCTCGCTGGGAGCCGCTGCGACAGCATGTCTTGCCATGGCGTGGGGCGAGCCTTTGCCCACCCTGACGGCAGCTCTAGGGCTCTTTGCCGTGGGGGCCACGGGGTATGGCTTGAGTCTTCGGTTCTACCTTCTAGCGCAGCGGGCTTTTGGGGCGGCGCGGACTGGCTCCGTGTTCGCCTTTGCACCTTTCATCGGTGCGGCTGTAGCGTTCGGCTTCGGTGAACGGTCTGCGGGGTGGCTGATGCTGCTCGGTGGTCTTCTGATGCTTGCGGGGGTGCTGCTGCATTTGGCTGAAAGTCACGGGCATGAACATGCGCATGACCCGCTGGAGCATGAGCATGCCCACCGTCACGACGATGGACACCATACGCACTCCCATGACGTGATGCCCACTGGGAGCCATAGCCATGTGCACTTTCACGAGCCGGTGACTCATGCCCATCCCCACGCGCCCGATGTGCACCATCAGCACAGGCATTGACTCATTGAGCGGTACCGAGACAGCGGCTAAGGAAATTTCATGATGAAAAAATCAATGCTCTTGTCAGCTGCTGCGCTGACATTCCTTGCGATCTCCGGCTGCAGCACACCTGTCTACGAGGACCGGTACGCTTGGTCCGAAGGCTGGAGGGTCGGCAAAGTTACCAAATTAATCCAAGCGGACGAATTCTTGAAGGTGAGCGGCTCTCGCTGCCGGCAAATGGAGCTCGGCCCCACCGACCAGATTGCAGTCATCCGATGGCGGGAAGTCACCCGAACCCGTGGGCACTTCGCCAGAGTTGACGCGGGCTCCGGCATGGCCGTGGGCGATGAGGTTTACTTCAACGCGTGGAAGTGTGACCAACCTCCAATAGTGCCGAAGGCCCCGCGTGGGGCCAAGGCGGGGCAAACGCCGTAGAGACTGACGAGGAGCCTCAACGAGACGGACTCTTTCTGACCGTGCCTGCGTACACCACACTGCCCGCATCGCGATACTGCAATTCCTCCCCCACGCGCACCACGTCAAAGCAGACGGGCGAGACCTTGCTGACCTCGGGCAGCAGCAGGCAGAGTTGGTTGTTCTGCGTGCTCCAGCGTCCGGCGCGTGTGCGGCCGTTTTCTGAACGCTCTAGGCGGCCGTCCAGGAAATAGTCATGCCCCCAATGGCGTCCGTCGGTGACATGGTGCCCGCCCAGCGTGGCGCGGATCTGCGCGGTGGTCAGTTTCGTTTCCGGGGGCGCCGCGCAGGCCAACGGAGCAAGCGTCATGCACAGGAAATGCGCTCACAACGCCTTGGTAAAGCGGCTGAGCCACCGCCTAGCACCCGCCGTCATGCGGCCATACTCGGGGGCCAATTGTGGGTTTCTGCCTAGCAGGACTTACACCAAGCATGGAGCGCGTTGTACATCACCATGCCATGCCCTAGCATCTCAAGGTCATCGCTGAAGGTCTTGCACAGGCCAAGCGACAGCGCCTAGAGGCCCGCAGACTGCGGCGCCAGGTCCAGCCTGGATGTGTCTGCGCCCCGCACGATCACGGTCAGTTGCTGTAGGGCGGGATCGGTGAGTTCGTACTTCTTGAGAAAGGCGTCAAAGCTGCACAGGTCACCGTCGTGGGTCAATTCGACGCCGCGCACGTCGTAGGGGATCGCTCCCGTGTCCTGGGCCACCTGAAGCACCGAGGCTGTAGGCTTATAGAGGAATTCCGGCTCTTTGTCGATGAACCGGGCAATCAGCCAGGGGCAGGCAATGCGGTCGATCTTGGGCCGCTCGCGGGTGACCCATTTCATGCGGCACCTCCTTGCGTTTCCAGAGGCAGGGCAGCGGCTTGCCAGGCCTCGATGCCGCCCACGTGGTAGCGCGCGTTCATGCCGCGTGCCCGCAGCGCCAGGAACGTAGAGCGGCCAATGTCCTTGCCGCGCAAGCAATACAGCCGCACAGGTTTCGTGGCGTCCAGTTCCTGGCTCCACTCCAACACGCGCGACGGATCGCGCGAGGACACTCCGGCAATGACCTGCGGGCTCTGCAGATAGTCCTCCTCAAGTCGCAAGTCAAACGCACCTGCCGCACCGGCCAGCGCAGAGCCTGTGTCGATGCCAAATGCCAACGCATCCGCCTCGACAGCAGCGCCTTAGCGCTTGTAGACCTTGTCCCACTGGATTTCGCCATGTAGGCATCCACATAGGCGCCCGCCTTGGCCCCGAAGTCCAGTTGGTACGCATGCTCGTACATGTCCAGCGCCAGTACGGGCGTTGCGCCGGCCAGGAGGTGCGTGTGGGTCGGCCGCCCAGTGGTTGATGAGGCGGCTCTCGCGGGAGGACCAGGACAGCAAGGCCCATCCCGATCCGCCCCCCATGGCCTTGGCCAGCCCAGTGAACTGGCTGCGCCAAGCGTCCACGGAGCCAAAGTCACGCGTGAGCGCAATGGACAACCCGCAGGAAGGCAATACACCGTTGCCCCCCAGATTGTCGAAATACTGCTCGTGCAGGAATGCTGAATTTGCGGCGATCAACTCCCCGCGCTTGAGGCCATTGATGGTGAAAGTTGCAGCATTGCTCCAGTCCAACGCTGCGAGTTCGTTGCGTATGGCATTCAGGCGCTTGACCGCACCCGAGTAGTTGTTTTCGTGGTGGCTGGTGATTAGACGGTTCGAAAAGCCAGAGAGTTGATCGGGGTTCAGCGTCAGCGGACGGATTTGGTAGTTCATGGGGTTCTCCGTCAAATGGTCAGGGTTGGACGTGGGCCACAAGCGGATACACGGCCAGACCCATCAAGGCAGCGGCAAGCAACACCACAGGCGCGGGCAGCTTCTTGAACCGCCACAGGACGGCAGCGGTGGCAAGAAACAGCGCAGCTGTGGGTAAATCCACAACGGATCGCTGGCCCAACACCACCACCGCACCGGCAATGGCGCCCACGGCAGCAGCAGTCACTTCGTCAACGAACGCCAGCACACCAGGATGTTTGCCATGCTTCTCGAAGTACGGCGCGGGAATCACGGTGAGCAAGTAGCAGGGCATAAAGGTTGCCAACGCCGCGACGACCGCGCCCCAGAAGCCGCTGATGAGGAAGCCGATAAATCCTGTCGTGATAACCACCGGGCCGGGGGTGATCATGGCCACGGCCACGGCGTCCACGAACTGGCGATCCGTGAGCCATGCGTACTCCTTAACCACGGGAGTGGTACTGCACTTGGCGGAAGGCCATGGTCACGAGCACACACACGAAGTGCTTGAGCATGAGCATGCCCACCGGCACGACGATGGGCACCATTCACATGTGCACGATGTGATGCCAAAGGGCAGCCACAGTCACAAGCACACCCATGAACCTATGACCCACGCCCATCCCCATGCTCCTGACGTGCACCATCAACACGTTCACTGAACCCCCGGTATTTTTTTGTCTGCTCCCCCGAGGTCACTTGACCGTCAGGTCGGCGACCAGGCGAGCCTTGTAAGCCCTTTCCCGAATTGCATCCTCGCCGTCAGTCGCCCATACAAACGTGCTCTTCCATGCCCAAACCGTTCCATCGATCCGAAGAAATCGTAGGTCACCAGCTTTACCATCCACGGTTGCGACTTGACGCTCTCCTTCGAAATCCAAGGTGAACGTATGCGTTCCTGGCTTCAACTTGAAGCGCACCATCGTGTTGGGGAGAGTCTCGGCGGCCATTGCGTTATCCGCGCTGATCTTCACAAACCGCCCGCCATCTCCCCAGTTGCGCCGTACGACGTAGACGGTGAGCGCATTCGGATCGGGAGTAAAGCGCTTCGCCTGAGCGTCGGCATTCAGGCTGGGGGCGGGTACCCGAGTGCACGCGACTACTCTGCCCTTACTGGTCTTGTAGCAGTATGGCGCTTCGGCGGAGGGATCGGCCCCAGTAGAGGTAGCACAACCCGCCAGCAGGCTAGCTGCCAGCACAGAGCTGAGGATCACGGAGAGGCGGCGGGTGCCTGAATATGCAGGTATTTTTGTCATGGATCTGTTTTTTTGCTGTGGAGGTTGTTGCGTATTGCCTGAAGCTTCATCAGCGACCCCGGTACCGTCACCCACGGTCTGCCTCCTTGGATTGCATATGGCGGTGCCGCGATTTCGGTGTTTTTCGGTGTTTGAAACGCATTGCCTGTCGATCCCTCAGTCTCTTGGCCAAGCGTCGGCTGTACTTGACTCTCACCGCCATTGGCGGGTGGCGTTTGAGCCAGATACGCCGCAGCCTCCAAAACACAAACACGGAGGTCAACAAGCCGATCCAAATCCAGAACAGCTTGGCAAAGAGCGCGACCTGTGCAGCCTGCATTGACATGGATCGCTCCTTTTTTGGCCTCCAGCACAGGCATGTTGCCGATGGGCGGTCCGAACTCGCCGATATGTAGTCAGCTGCTTTGACGTGAACGGACTGCGGAAAGTGGGATCACTTCTGGAAGCGTTGCGAAGGCAATCCCCCCAGCCGGCCTTCGTGTACTACTTCAGCGTGAAGCGGACGGAGGCAATCGACTTGCCAGCCTTCGAGACGGCGACGACGACTTTGGTACCGGCGGGGACTTTGAAGCTGCCCGTGGCTTCCAGCTTGCCGTCACCGGCTTGGAGCTGGACATCCTGTTTCTCGCTGCCTGCCAGCAGCGTGACCTTGGCGGTCATTCCCGCAACGGCAACGGGCTTTCCATGGTCGCGCATATAGAGCTGCAGCTTGTCGGCGCTGGCAACGAATTCGTACTCGACCTCCTTGGCTTCTGCGACAGCACCACCGTGCATCGGCTTTAGGTCGTGGCCGTGATTGTCCGCAGCGAAGGCTGCGCCCGAGATCGACACAGACAGGGCGAGAATGAGTTGGGAAAGTTTCATGACAGTTCCTTTGGGGGTGGAGAAAAGGGACGGCCCCACGATCAGCGAGCGGGACCGTTTCAACTACGCGGACGCGGACACGTCTGGGGGATGCGAGGGCTCAGCGGACACGTCCTCATCTTCCTCATCGGGCCGGTGGGCCAGACGGTAAAGAATCGGCAGCACGAGAAGCGTGAGCAGCGTGGACGAGAGAATTCCGCCGATCACCACGGTGGCCAGGGGACGCTGGACTTCAGCGCCGGTGCCTGTCGCAATGGCCATTGGAATGAAGCCCAGCGAGGCCACCAGGGCAGTCATCAGAACCGGCCGTAGCCGGGTGAGCGCGCCGTCACGGATTGCTTCGTCAAGACCAACGCCGCCTTCCCTCAAGCTGCGGATGTACGAAATCATCACCAGACCATTGAGCACGGCCACCCCAGAAAGCGCGATGAAGCCGACAGCCGCAGAGATAGACATCGGAATGTCGCGAAGCCAAAGCGCCAGGATGCCCCCCGTCAAAGCGAATGGGATGCCAGTGAAGACCAGCAGACCATCCTTGACGTTGCCGAACATAGCGAACAGCAGCACGAAAACCAGCAGCAGGGACACCGGCACGACGATCTGCAGGCGCTGCGTGGCCGACTGCAAGTTCTCGAAGGTTCCGCCCCAGCTCGTCCAATAGCCGGTAGGAATCTTGATCTGGGCCAGGCCTTTCTCAGCCTCTGCGACGAAAGAGCCCACATCGCGCCCGCGCACGTTGGTGCTCACGACGATGCGGCGCTTGCCGTTTTCTCGGCTCACCTGGTTGGGGCCAGGAGCAAGCTCGAATGTTGCTACCTCGCCCAGCGGGATGAAGTTCGTTTTGGCCTCTGTCCCATTGGCAGAACGCGGCAGCGGGATAGGAAGGCGCTTCATCCCTTCGAGATCGTTGCGCAGGGATTCAGGCAGACGAACCAGGATGTCGAATCTGCGGTCGCCCTCGAACATAGTGCCGGCCTCGCGTCCACCGATAGCGGTGGCCACGGTGTCTTGAATGTCGGCAACGTTCAGACCATAGCGAGCAGCCTTCTGGCGGTCGATGTTCACGGTGAGCATCGGAAGCCCCGTCGTCTGCTCAACCTTCACCTCAGAGGAGCCCTGAATCTTCTGCAGCATTGCGGAGACTTCTTCTGCGGACTTGTTCAGGACATCCATGTCGTCACCGAAGATCTTCACGGCTACGTCACTGCGCACCCCGGAGATCAGCTCGTTAAAGCGCAGCTGAATGGGCTGGGAGAACTCATAGTTGTTGCCCGGGATTTTCCCGATGACTTCCTGAATCGCCGCGAGTAATTCGTCGCGGGTTTTTCGAGGTTCGGGCCATTCGGCCATTGGCTTGAGCATGATGTACCCGTCCGAAATGTTCGGCGGCATGGGGTCCGAGGCAATCTCCGCAGTACCGGTTCTGGCGAAGATGCGCTCGATCTCGGGGAATTTCTCTTTCAAGGTCCTTTCAATTTGCTGCTGCATTTGGACTGACTGGGAAAGGCTGGTGCCTGGGATGCGCAGCGCCTGGATCGCAAAGTCGCCTTCATTGAGATTGGGTACAAACTCGCTGCCCATACGCGTGGCGATCAACCCGCACAAGATCACCGCAACTGCAGCTGCGGTCAGTACGACCGCCTTGGCGGCCATGACACGGTCGAGCAGTGGACCATACAAGCGCTTGGCATGGCCCAGCAGGAAGTTTTCCTTCTCGCTGACCCGATTGCCGATGAACAGGGCCACCGCTGCGGGGATGAATGTCACCGACAGAACCATGGCGCCCAGCAGTGCCGCGACCACCGTGAATGCCATGGGGTGGAACATCTTCCCTTCAACGCCTGTCAGCGCGAAGATGGGCAGGTACACCACCATGATGATGAGCTGTCCGAACAGCAATGGACGCCTTGACTCCTGGGATGCCAAAAACACCTCATGGAAGCGCTCAGCCCGCGTCAGTGGCCGACCGTGGTGCGCTTGTGCATGGGCAAGTCTCCGTACGCAGTTCTCAACGATCACCACCGCTCCGTCGATGATGATGCCGAAGTCCAACGCTCCCAGGCTCATTAGGTTGGCGCTCACCTTGTACTGAACCATACCCGTGAAGGTAAAAAGCATCGACAAGGGGATGACCATTGCCGTGATGATGGCGGCACGGATGTTGCCCAGAAAGAGGAACAGGATCACGATCACCAGAACCGCGCCTTCCAGCAGGTTCTTCTTCACCGTACTGATGGCTTTGTCAACAAGCACGGTACGGTCGTAGACAGTCACCGCGTGCACCCCCTCTGGGAGGCTCTTGTTGACTTCCAACATCTTCTTGTCCACCGCCTGCGAGACAGTCCGGCTGTTCTCGCCGATCAGCATGAACACCGTGCCGAGGACCACTTCGCGTCCGTTGTCTGTTGCAGCACCTGTGCGCAGTTCCCGGCCAATGCCAACTTCTGCCACGTCGCGAACGCGCACAGGAACACCGTTGGCGCTGCTGAGGATCACGTTACCGATGTCTTCCAGCGACTTCACCTGACCAGGTGCACGAATCAGATACTGCTCGCCACGCTTTTCGATATAGCCCGCGCCCACATTGCCGTTGTTGCGGTCCAGCGCAGTGACCACATCCTGCAGTGTCACGCCCAGAGAAGCCAGGCGTTCAGGGATGGGCGCGATCTGGTATTCCTTGGCAAAGCCGCCAATGGAATTGATCTCGGTCACGCCAGGAACATTTCGCAGCTGTGGCTTGATGATCCAGTCCTGAATCTCGCGCAGGTCTGTTGCGGTATAGGGTGAGCCATCGGGCTTCTTCGCCCCGTCCTTGGTTTCGACAGTCCAGAGATAGATTTCGCCCAGCCCGGTCGAGATGGGCCCCAGCGCTGGCGTGATGCCGGCAGGCAGCTTGTCGCGCGCCTCCTGGATACGCTCGTTGACGAGCTGCCGAGCAAAATAGATGTCGGTTCCGTCTTTAAAAATGACGGTCACCTGCGACAGACCGTACCGCGAAAGCGACCTGGTCTGCTCCAGGTTTGGCAGGCCAGCCATGACCGTCTCAATGGGGTATGTAACCCGCTGCTCAGTCTCCAAAGGCGAGTAGCCTGCGGCCTGTGTGTTGATCTGAACCTGGACGTTCGTGATGTCAGGGACCGCATCGATAGGCAGCTTTTGGTAGCTGATGACGCCAAGCGCCGCCATGCCCAGGGCCGCTAGAAGCACCAACCATCGCTGCTCGATCGAGAATCGAATGAGTTTTTCAAACATGTATGCGCTCCGCGATCAGTGCGTGTGTTCGGCAGATCCCTTGCCGAGTTCAGACTTCACGACGAAGCTGCCGGTCGAGGCGTAGGGCATACCGGCTTTGAGACCCGAGAGGACTTCGACCCGCTTGCCATCGCTTCGGCCCAGCTTCACGGGTTGAGCGATAAAGCCTCCATCAACCTTGAGGAAGACCACCGGCTTTTCCCCGACGTTTTGGACGGCGTCGGCCGAGATGGTTACAGGCGCTGCCGTTTCTTCGGACACCACCTCAACATTGACAAACAGGCCGGGGCGCCAAGCGCCCTTGGGGTTGTCAAGAACCACGCGGGCTTTTGCCGTGCGGGTTTGCTCGCCAATGAGCGCTCCTACAAAAGCGACAGTGCCTGTAGCGGAGGCGTCAAAGGCGGTGGCCTTGATCGTGACCTTTTCGCCCACACGAACCGATGGCAGATCTTTCGCCGGAACATTGATCTCAGCCCACACCTGGGAAAGGTCCGAGATGGTGAAAACCGCAGCATCTTCCTTCACGGCTTCGCCGAGACTAAGGTGCTTCTCGATGACAATGCCATCAAAGGGCGCTCGCAACTCGATACGGTTCAGTCCTGCTACCGACGAGGCGGACAGGCCCATCGCGCTCAGTTTCTGATTGGCGTTGGCTACTGCGACCTCTGCTTCGCTCAAGGCCTGCTTGGCCTGCAGGTAGTCCTGCTCGGCAGACACCTTCTGCTCCCACAGTTTTTTTTCTCGCTCGTAGGTGGTCTTTGCCAGCGATAAGCGCTTTTGGGCCGTCTGCAGCTCGCTGCGTTGCTCGGAAGCAGTCGGGCTCGCGATCACCGCCAAAACTTGCCCTTTCTTGACCACTTGGCCCAAGCTGGCATTGACGCTTTCCACGACTCCCGCAAGCCGGGGAACAACGTGAGACGTGCGATCTTCGTTCAAGCGTATCTCCCCGGGAAGGAGCAACGCCGTCTTGATGTTGGCTTTCACAGCAGCGTCCAGGCTGATGGATGCAGCCTTTATCTGGGCATCGGTCAGTTCGATCTTTCCTTCTTCCTTGCTCATCACGAACATGAAAGGCTCTGTGGCAGTCTGCGCAATGATCTCGATGTCGAAAGCATGGGGTTCAGCAACGATCTCTCGGCTGACAAGACTGTCTTTTTCAGCGGCAAACGTCAGTTTCTGCTTTTCATCTGTCGGGCGGGTCACAGTTGCCGTGACCGTTGCAGCATTCAGGGGCAGCGGTTTATCTTTGTCGGACAGCCAGATTCGCAGTCGAGGCTCGCCACCGTCTTCAGACAACAATGCTTCCAAGCTGAAGTCGCCTTCCTTGAACACGGTACCGCCATGTGGTCCCTTGGCTTCGCTCTTTTCATGGTGTTCACCATCGGCATGCCCCTTGTCATCGTCGTGGCCCTTTTCGCTACCCTTGCCATGGTGCTCGCCGTCGCCGTGTCCCTTGGCCTCGGTATGGCCGCCGTGACCGTGGCCATCGTCCTCGGTGGCTGCGGCTTTGGGCTTGCCGCCACCTTGCAAGATGAAGGTTCCCGCGCCGCCCCCTATTGCGAGGACTACTGCAATGGCGATCAGGTGTTTTTTACTGATGGTGGATTTGCTGGAGTTCGTGTTCATGGTCATGCTCAGTGTTGCGTTGCGATCAGGCCGGGAACCATGCTGGCCCCGAGCAGGCGGTCGATATCAGCCGCTGCACGGTGTGCTTCGCCAAGGGCTTTGAGGTACTGGGATTTGGCTGTGAAGTAAGTGCGTTGGGCATCGAGCACTTCCAGGAAATTGAACTTACCGTTCTCGAACCCAATGGTGGCGGCGTCATAGGCCGACTTCGCACCGGGCAGAACTTCCTGCTGCAGTGACTGAACCTCTGCGGTGATCGTGGAAAGGCGCTCTCGTGCCTGCGCCACTTCGCTGTGCAGGCGCACGGTGGCTGCTTGCAGCTCATCGCGGGCCTTGTCCTCAAGTTTCAGCGCCTCCAGGAGGTTGCCTTGGTTGCGGTCGAAGACGGGAAGAGGCACAGAGACCCCGAAAAGAAGGACGTTGCGCTGCGTTTCGTTGCTGCGCTGCATGCCGACGCTGACGGTGACATCGGGCACGCGCTTGCTTTGCTCCAGGGCGGTCAATGCCTTGCGCCGATCCACCTCGATTCGCGCAAGTACCACGCCTGGCGCAGAAGAAATCAAGGGCTGGAGATCGGCGAGGCTCGGGACCGAGGGCAGTTTCTCGGCCTTGCCCTCCAGCACGGTGTAAGGCGCATCGATCTGTCCCAACAGCGCGAACAGGCGGGACAGAGCATTGCGTTGTTCGCTCGCGGCCTGGGCGAGTTCGACGCGAACGCCGGCTTCTGCAACCCGGGCCTTGGACTCTTCCACAGGGGATACTTTGCCAGCGGCTACACGCTTTGAGACGGTATCCGTTGAGGATTTGGCCAGCGCTGCGCTGTCTCTGGCCAGTACCAATCGTTCCTGCGCAGTCAGAACATCAAAGTAAGCGGCAGCGACATTGGCCCGCACGGTGGCTTGCAGCTCGGCGAGTTGGGCTTGTGCTTGCTCGCGCGTTTTTTCGGCCGCCTTAGTGCGTGCCGCACGCTTTCCACCCAGTTCTACGGGAAGATTGAGTTGCCAGCTTTGCGTACGTGTTTTGGAGCGTGTGTCTTCCAGCGAGTACGCGAGCTCTGGATTGGGGCGCGAGCGTCCTTGAAGAACCTGTCCTTCGGTTGCCTCCCATTGGCGCTTTGCCGCAGCCACCTCCGGATTTCCCTCCAGGGCCAGTTCGATGGCCTTGGCCAGCGACAAAGGCTCAGCTGCGGCCGCTGCAGCAGACTGAGGTGCTCGTTCGCCAACGGCTGGCCCTGGTGGCAGGCCCTGGGAAAAGGCACCGCCCGAGGCGCTCAGCCATATAGCTGCGGCGCCTGCCGCGAGCTTGATCTTTCTACCGCCGCGCCATGCGTGCGGCATCTCTTGAAGGTAAGTACCCTTGAACATCCGATTCTCCAGTGATTTCAAAACACGAGGGAATCGGCGGACTGGCAACCGTGCAGCTGCCTGGCAACTCGTCAGTCACTCCAGCTGCAACACACGCAACTGCTTCGGCCGCGATGGCGGACAAGACTGAAAAAGAAAAGTGAGATGCCCCCGCCGATCAGGCGAGGACGGACCACTGAGGGCGGTCTGGGGGCGTGGGGGTTACAGCCAGCAGGCGCTTGCCTGAAGGAGGCTCCACGCGGCTTTCATGGATGAAGACTGGCTTTGCATCTGACCAGTTCAAGGCCCCGATACCCGCGCCATGACAGACTGAGCAGTCAACATCAAATGCATCGGCTCCCTGGCTGGACTTTTCGGCCTGACCAGTCCCGCCTTTGGCTTCATGCTTGTGTTCGTGATGCCCAAGGTGCTGCGACTGCGCGGTTGAGCTCTCATGCATGCAATAAGCAGCCACCGCAGACCAGCTGAACTGGAACGGAAGCAATGCAAGCATAAAAACAGCGATCAAGCGGCGCATTTTTGAAGTCTAGCATGCGTCATGAAGGGCGTACTGAGGCTTGGATGGCCGCTGAAGGGCACTGGGTTGGGAAATCAGCGAGCGCCGCCGTTCATGTCCAGAAGCGCCTTCTTTTCAGCTGCCGACATGTTGAGAAATTCCTGTTGGACCTGCTCACGCGTCTTTGTTGAGCCTGTTGCTTTGACTGGCAGCGCACCCCCGCGCGAAAGGACTGCCAGCGTGCCATCCTTGCGCGCTACTTCGACAGCCTGAAGCACATCGCCACGGGACATTGCGCTTTGCATGTGGTCGGGATGTGTGGTCATGCCCACTTCGCCACCAGCAGGATGGTACAGCGACGAGGCAGATGAAAATCCTGGAGCCGCAATTGTGAAGGCGATCAGAGTGAGGGCGAGGGGTTTGCGAACAGTCATGGTGTTGTCCCTTGATATCAGTTAGCCCTCGGCGATCTGCCGGGACTATGCCTTTCGACACGGAGACACTGTAAAAATCCGCGCGCGACACGGCGCCAACAGCCAGATTACAAATTTGTAAACTACCAACTGGCCGCATTCTTCGAGAATGGCGGCATGAAAATTCTGCTCATCGAAGACGAAGTCAAGCTGGCCGAGTACCTGCGCAAGGGCCTGGGAGAGGCTGGCTACGTGGTGGACGTTGCGCACAACGGGGTAGATGGCCTTCACATGGCTCTGGAAGGCGTGCACGATCTGCTGGTCTTGGACGCGATGCTCCCAGGGATCGACGGCTTCAGCCTTTTAACGGCCTTTCGCAAGACCAAGCAGACTCCGGTCTTGATGTTGACAGCAAGGGTCCGCGTCGAGGATCGGGTATTGGGACTCAAGACGGGTGCCGACGACTATCTGGTCAAGCCCTTTGCGTTTTCCGAACTGAGCGCCCGCATCCAGGTGCTGCTGCGGCGGACCCATGGCGCGCGGGATGCCGCAGAGCCCACGCAACTGCGGTTGGGCGACCTGGAATTAGACCTGGTACGGCGCAAAGCGTCCCGGTGTGGCCAGCGCTTGGAGTTGACTGCGAAGGAGTTTCTGCTGCTGACTCTGTTTCTGAGAAGAAAAGGCGAAGTGCTTTCTCGCACTGAGATCGCTGAACAGGTGTGGGACATGAACTTCGACAGCGATACCAGCGTGGTGGAGGTCGCGATCCGGCGCCTCCGTACCAAGATCGATGTGCCGTTTGACACTACGCTGCTCCATACTATTCGCGGCATGGGATACGTGATGGAGGACCGCAACGGATGAAGGAGCTGGCCCAACATCGCTCATTGCGCCAGCGGTTGTCTTGGTGGCTGGCGCTGCAGAGCTTTGCCGGACTCGGGGTGGTCTGTCTGGCGGTGTATCTGGTGACCGAGTTCAACTTTCGTGATCGGCAAGAGGAAACGCTGGCGCAAAAGGAAAACGTCATTCGGCACTTGCTAGTGGATGGCAAGGAGCATGGGGATTCGGAAGACCTTGCGCACAAACTCGATGACTTCCTTGTTGGGCACGGAGATCTGTCGCTCGAAGTCGCGCGGGCGGACGGGATTGTTCTCTACGCCCACACCCGCAACCAGAATGCGAAGACGGTATGGCGCCAACGGCAGTTCGAAGTAGCACAGACTACGGACCAGACTCCCTCAAAGAACTTGCGCGTTCAGCTGTCGCTGGATATCCAAACCGACAACCAGTTGTTGCACCGACTTGCTCTTACCTTGCTGGTCGCAGCCATCGGTGGGGCCGTCGTTGTATCGCTAGGCGGATTCTCCCTGGTCAACTTGGGCCTGGCGCCCGTCCGAAGACTGGCCAGTCAGACGCGCGCAGTGTCGGCTGACAATCTGCATCAACGTCTCGACAGCGCCGAGCAGCCCCTTGAGCTCGTGCCTTTGATCGACCAGTTCAACGCGCTCCTTGCTCGCATTGAGAAGGCCTATTCCCAGATGGAAGGCTTCAATGCGGACGTGGCGCATGAGTTGTGCACGCCTTTGGCCACGCTCATTGCCAACAATGAACTGGCTTTGCTGCGCCCTGAGCAGGCGGATATTCGCGAGGTGCTGGCGTCCAATTTGGAGGAGCTGCACCGCCTGACGGGCATCGTCAATGACATGCTGTTCCTGTCCCAGGCGGATCGGGGTGTGGGAGCACGTCGGGCCCCCGTTGCGACTCTTGCATCAGTGGCTGCTGACGTACTGGATTACCACGAAGCGGCACTGGCCGAGGCTGGTCTCACCGCTAAGGTGGTCGGCGATGCGCATGGCGCTTTCGACGTGCCGTTGTTGCGCCGGGCCCTGTCGAACTTGCTCGGCAACGCCACCCGATACGCGAACCCTGGCTCAATCGTCCAAGTCAACCTCAGAACTATCGATGAGGGCCGTGTGTTGATCAGTGTCACCAACTACGGCAGCACTATCGATCCCGAGCTACTCCCGCAGCTGTTTGACCGATTCTTCCGTGCAGATCCGGCTCGTAGTCATGGGCAGAGTAACCATGGCCTTGGGTTGGCCATAGTAGGAGCTATTGCACGCATGCACCAGGGAAAGCCCTTTGCATCGTCAGAAAACGGGGTAACGAATGTGGGAATCGAAATCCCCCCGAATTGATGTTGTTTTTCGACGGGGTGGGGTCGATCCTGTGCCCCTGCGACTGAGTACGGACCGTTAAGAAATCCGATTTACCCAGGACAAAGCAGCCATATTCTTTTTTGCTGCTTGACTTTAAAGCTACTTGAAGGGTTCCAATTGGGCTATGAAATCAGAAACAAGCACACCTCCCACCACTGTTGACACCTGCTGCTCCTCGGGCTGTTCCAGTACCGCAGCAGTGGTCCCTGCAGCCACAAGCAGCCCGGGCCAGGGCAAGCTGTTCCGAATCGCCACCATGGACTGCAGTGCCGAAGAGTCGGAGATCCGGCGGGCTCTGGAACCGCTTGAGGGAATCCGCTCGTTGGGTTTCCAGCTCGGCGCGCGCACGCTGAAGATCGATGCGGAGGATCGCGCCTTGCCCCTTGCGCTCGATGCCATCCGCAAGGCGGGTTTCGATCCACAGCCCGTGGTCACTGCGGCAAACACCCAGGGTAGCCTAGGCCGGGTGTTTCGCATTGCGACCATGGACTGCAGCGCCGAGGAGGCGGAGATTCGCCGAGCGCTGGAGCCTCTGGATGGGATCCGCTCTCTGGGCTTTCAGCTCGGCGCGCGGACGCTCAAGATCGATGCCAACGAAGGCACCTACCCGTTGGCACTCGACGCCATGCGCAAAGCGGGCTTCGATCCGCAGCCAGTTCCAGGCGCCAATGGCTCCGAGGGCGGACAGGCGGGCGAACCAGCCGAAGGCGACGACCATGGACATGGTTTTGCAGGCGGCATCTCCCGGCTGGTAGCCGCGCTGGTGTTCGCCACAGGCGCTGAGGTACTTTCGTTCTTCGCGCCCGACCATATGGCCTGGAAAGTGGCCGGCATGGCGATTGCCGCTCTGGCTATCTGGCTGGCCGGCATCGACACCTACAAAAAAGGCATTGCGGCGCTGCTGCGCGGCAAGCTGAACATCAATGCGCTGATGTCGGTGGCCGTCACCGGCGCATTCCTCATTGGTCAGTGGCCAGAAGCCGCGATGGTGATGGCTTTGTACGCGATTGCGGAGCTCATCGAAGCCAAGGCAGTGGACCGGGCCCGAAACGCTATCAAGGGCTTGCTGGAACTGGCGCCCGAAGAGGCTTTGGTACTGGGCACCAACGGAGCATGGACCGCTACACCGGTGGCTTCGGTCGCCATCGGAGCGACCGTGCGCATCAAGCCGGGCGAACGCGTGCCGCTGGACGGTAAGGTGACCAAGGGCAATGGCGCCATCAACCAGGCCCCCGTGACTGGCGAGAGCATCCCCGTGGACAAGGCACCTGGCGACCAGGTGTTCGCCGGCACGATCAACGAGACTGGTGAGCTGGAGTTCGAGGTCACAGCCCTGTCGAGCAACACCACCCTGGCCAGGATCATCCAGGCCGTTGAGCAGGCGCAGGGCACGCGCGCTCCGACGCAGCGCTTTGTGGATCGGTTCGCCTCCATCTACACCCCCGCAGTCTTCGCCATTGCCGTGGCGGTGGCGGTCCTCACTCCTTTCCTGATGGGCCTTACCTGGCTGGAGGCGCTCTACAAGGCCCTGGTCCTGCTGGTGATCGCCTGCCCATGCGCTCTGGTCATTTCCACGCCGGTCACGGTGGTCAGCGGATTGGCCGCAGGAGCGCGCCGTGGGATCTTGATCAAGGGCGGAACCTACTTGGAAGATGCCCGGCTTCTGAAGGCGGTGGCGCTGGACAAGACCGGCACCATCACCGAAGGCAAACCCAAGCTGGTGAAGTGGCAGGTGTGGGGTGCCGGTAACGAGGTAGCAGTCCAGCAAATGGCTGCCAGCCTGGCGGCTCGCTCCGATCACCCGGTTTCAAAGGCGATTGTCCAGGGCTTGGACGTAAAGGACCCAGAAGCAGAAAGCTTCAAGGCCTTGCCTGGGCGCGGTGTCGAAGGCATGGTCAATGGTATGCGCTTGATGCTGGGCAATCACCGTTTGATCCATGAGCAAGGACTGTGTGGTCCGGAGCTGGAGGCGGAGCTGGTCATCCACGAAAAGCAAGGCCGCACGGTAACCCTCCTGGCTGACGATTCGGGCGTCCTGGCGCTGTTCGCGGTAGCGGACACCATCCGTGAGACATCGAAACAGGCCATCGTCGATCTCAAGGCACTGGGTGTGACCTCGGTGATGCTGACCGGCGACAACACGGCCACCGCAAAAGCCATCGCGGCGCAGGCCGGCATTGATGACGCCCGTGGAGATCTGCTGCCCGAAGCCAAGCTCGATGCCATCAAGGAAATGCAAAAGCGCTATGGCGCTACCGGCATGACCGGCGACGGCATCAACGATGCGCCGGCGCTGGCGCAGGCCGACATCGGTTTTGCCATGGGTGCAGCGGGAACTGACACGGCCATGGAAGCCGCCGATGTAGTCATCATGAACGATGACCTGCAGCGCGTCGCCGAGACAGTGCGTCTATCCAAGCGCACCCACGCCATTCTCTGGCAGAACATCACCCTGGCACTGGGCATCAAAAGCGTCTTCCTGGTGATGGCTGTCGTTGGCACGGCCACTATGTGGATGGCGGTCTTCGCGGACATGGGGGCCAGCTTGCTGGTGGTGGGCAATGGCCTGCGCCTTCTTCGAAGGGTACGAGGGTAGCCAGACCGCATAGTTGGCTGAACATGCTCACTTCCACGAGCTAGTTTCGGCGCTATGAGCCGACCGCCTTGGCTCTTGAGCGGAAGCGTTGGCCACACAAAAAAACCAAGACTTCATACTATCCACTGAAATACGCACCAAAATGACAACGGCCATTTCGGGAAGTCTGTTGCGGGAGGTCGCCCGTTTGTTCACACAATCGCAAAGTAGGTCAGTGGAACGCAACAGCAAGATGAACAGCCAATGCAATCTGCTCGCCGAACTGGAGCGCTCCGGGACGCTTGCGATGACTGAACTGGGCAGGCGGGTTGGACGCGAAAAAAGTTGGGTGTCGCGTTCTGTTGACGCACTTGCGACCCGTGGTCTGGTCGTCAAGGAGCCCAATCCCGCCGATTCCCGGAAATGGTTGGTCACGCTCACCGACGAAGGGTTTCAGTCAGTCAATCATTGGAATGCTGCCCTGGATGACCACGCAGTGCAATTGCTTGCCTGCCTGAGTGAGCGGGATCGTGCCGCAGTCGAGAAATCCCTTCTGTTGTTGTTGACGGCCCTGAGAGAAGACCAATCAGTCTACTGACTGATTCCTTCAATCAAGGATTTCGGATGCAAGCCGCCACCCCTGACCGATGCTGGCGCCTTTTGGACTGCGTACCTCGATGGTCGAGCCAGGGTGTGTGATTTTGGAGCGTGCCACTCATCACGGCCATTGGGGCGAATCGCATTTCCCGAGCCGCCACTCGCCATGCAAATAGGAGTGGATTTAGCCGGCTTATATTTCAATAATTGGTGTATTATTGAGAAATGAATGAGCCTGAAGTTGTCCGCTCGCTTGCAGCGCTTGCTCAAGAGGTACGCCTCCGTGTCTTCCGCGCACTCGTCGTGGCAGGCAAGGATGGTCTCACCCCTGGCGCAATCTCCGAGCAGCTGGGAGTAGCCTCCAACACCCTGTCGTTTCACCTCAAAGAGTTGGCCCATGCTGGCCTGGTGAGCCAGGAGCGCCACGGGCGCAACCTGGTGTATCGCGCCTCGTACCAGACCATGAACGGTCTGCTGGCCTACCTGACAGAAAACTGTTGCCAGGGTGCGCTATGCCTCACTGAAGAGGCCGCCTCCTGCAACTGCTGAGGGTTCCCTGTAGGGCAATCCATGCCCCAAGCGCCTGTGCGCTCAGCCCAGATTCACCTATCTCACCACCATTGACCCTGGAGTTCACCATGAGCGCAACCCCACAACCCTTGAAAGTTCTCTTTCTTTGCACACACAACTCGGCGCGCAGCATCCTGGCCGAAGCGCTGCTCAATGACATGGGTGCCGGTCGGTTCAAGGCCTACTCCGCTGGGAGCAGCCCACGCGACAACCAGCAGCCCAACCCCCTCGGACTGCAGGTGCTGCAAAAAGCAGGCATTTCCACCGAAGGCCTGCGCAGCAAGAGCTGGGATGAGTTCGCCACGCCCGACGCGCCCCAGATGGACCTGATCATCACGGTGTGCGACAACGCGGCGGGCGAGGTCTGCCCCATCTGGCTAGGCCACCCCGCCACAGCGCACTGGGGCTATGCAGACCCCAGCGAGGGCGACGGCACGGACGAGCAGCAACTTGAAGCCTTCCGCCAGACGCTGCACGCCATGAAGCGTCGGCTCGAACTGCTGGTTAGCCTTCCCGAAGACAAGCTGGCCAAGGCGGTGCTTCAGACCACCGCTCGCCAACTGGTCACAAACTGAGAAACGGGATGCAGAAATCCAGCATGAGCGTGTTCGAGCGCTACCTCACCGTGTGGGTGGTGCTGTGCATCGTGGTGGGGATCGGGTTGGGCCAGGTGTTTCCTGGAACAGCACGCGCGATTGGTGCGTGGGAAGTCGCCCGCGTGAACATTCCGGTGGGCCTGCTCATCTGGGTGATGATCATTCCGATGCTGCTCAAGGTGGACTTCGCCGCCCTGGGCGAAGTGCGCAACCACATGCGCGGCATCGGGGTCACCTTATTCGTGAACTGGCTGGTCAAGCCATTCTCCATGGCTTTTCTGGGCTGGCTGTTCATACGTCAGTGGTTTGCCCCATACCTGCCAGCTGACCAGATCGACAGCTACATCGCTGGCTTGATCCTGCTGGCCGCCGCCCCGTGCACCGCCATGGTGTTCGTGTGGAGCCGTCTCACGGGGGGCGACCCGCTGTTCACGCTGTCCCAGGTCGCGCTGAACGACAGCATCATGATCGTCGCGTTCGCGCCGCTCGTGGCTTTCCTGCTGGGCCTGTCGGCAATCACGG
Source organism: Acidovorax sp. FG60 (assembly GCF_057808995.1). Taxonomy (NCBI): domain Bacteria; kingdom Pseudomonadati; phylum Pseudomonadota; class Betaproteobacteria; order Burkholderiales; family Comamonadaceae; genus Acidovorax; species Acidovorax sp. FG60. The sequence continues at coordinate 5,928 of NZ_JBMDJC010000031.1, read as the reverse complement.
TGCCGTGGGACACGTTGCTCACCTCTGTCGTCCTGTACATCTTGATTCCCGTTGTGCTGGCCCAATGGTTGCGCCGGGCACTGCTGGCCCGAGGTCAAGCCGTGTTCGACGCTGCGCTGCATCGCATTGGTCCCTGGTCCATTGCTGCGCTACTGCTCACCCTGGTGCTGCTGTTCGCGTTCCAGGGCGAGGCCATCCTGCAGCAGCCCCTGGTCATCGCATTGCTGGCCGTACCCATCCTGATCCAGGTGTTCTTCAACTCGGCACTGGCGTATTGGCTCAATCGCGCAGCGGGAGAAAAGCATGCCATTGCCTGCCCATCAGCATTGATCGGTGCTTCCAACTTCTTCGAGCTGGCCGTGGCGACAGCCATCAGCCTGTTCGGTTTTCATTCGGGTGCGGCCCTGGCCACGGTGGTGGGGGTGCTCATCGAGGTGCCGGTCATGCTGCTGGTGGTCAAGGTCGTGAACTCTTCAAAGGACTGGTATGAATCCGGATCTTCCCAACGTTGATGCCACGCTCTTCGAGCAGGCCGATCTTGAGCGACTGGTGCCCGCACAGCGTTCTACCCATGCACCCCGCATCCTGCTGCTCTACGGCTCTGTGAGAGAGCGCTCCTATAGCCGATTGCTGACCGAAGAGGCTGCGCGACTGCTGCGCGCCCTCGGTGCTGAAACCCGCATCTACGATCCGCGAGGGCTGCCACTGCCGGACGCAGAGCCCGACAGCCATCCGAAGGTGGTGGAGTTGCGAGAGCTGGCCCAATGGGCGGAGGGCATGGTCTGGACCTCACCGGAGCGCCATGGCGCGATGACCGGCATCCTGAAGATGCAGATCGACTGGATACCTCTGTCCGTGGGGGCCGTGCGGCCGACCCAGGGCAAGACCCTGGCGGTGATGGAAGTCTCGGGTGGCTCGCAGTCGTTCAATGCCGTCAATCAGATGCGGGTACTGGGTCGGTGGATGCGCATGATCACCATCCCCAACCAGTCGTCGGTCGCAAAAGCCTTTTTGGAGTTCGACGAAAGTGGCCGCATGAAGCCATCAAGCTACTACGAGCGTGTGGTGGATGTAATGGAAGAGCTGGTGAAGTTCACGCTGCTGACCCGCGATAGTGCAGACTATCTGGTGGATCGGTATAGCGAGCGACGCGAGAGTGCAGACGCGCTGTCAAAGCGGGTGAATCAGCGCAGCATTTGACTGGCAGTGCTCAGGGCGCCGGCAGGCAGCTGGAGTACAGCTCCTCCGTGCGAAGAATCCTTGTCATTTGCTTGATATTGCTGGGCAGCGTTTTCCTGACCCAGACGGTATCGGCAAATCGAACAACCTTAACACTCCAGGCCCCAGATCAAGGAGTGGATCGGCCAATGCAATGGGGTGACACACGCCGTCGGCAGTTAAAAGCGATAGCCGAGCGCCATTTGGCGGAAGCTACGGGAAATTGTCGAGATGAAATCGGCGTTAGAGCAGTTGGTTTCTGTGTGCGCAGGTGACGATCATGCCCATTGCGCGATTCTGGAAAACCTCGCCGCAGACAGTCCCTCGGCCCCCAATCACAGTGTTAGCTTTGTCAAACCGAAGCGTCGCGGTGCCAAGGCCGCCCCCGCTCACTCTGGGGTAACCAACAAGCCGACAACCAGTCATTTGGATCTCATGACATGGATGCGTGGCGTACACGTGCATCAGAGCGGGCATTGAACTAGGCCGTGAGGTAGCTTGCAGAGCCATCACCTTGCACCGCGATTGCGGCCAGCCCGTACTTGGGCGGGCCACGCTTGTGGCCCACCTGTTTGCATTACTTAGGCGTGGAGCCCGGAGTGGCTTCCTTGTGCGGCATGGCTTCACGCGCATTGGCCTTTTCCTGACCACGGGCTTCGGCCTTGCTGGTGTCCGCAAGGCCAGAGCCTTCACCCCGCGCTGTACCGCCATCCTTGGTCCGCTTCACACCGGTTGCAGGACGGGCTTTCTTGTGGTCTTCGCCATGCGCTTGCGCCTTGGAGTTGGTATAGGGCGTGGCTTCCTGGGTGTCGCCAGCGGCGAATGCGGACGATGCGGCCGTCAGAGTCAGAGCAATAAGGAGCGTTTTCATGATTTTTCCTTGGTAGTTTGAGGTATGAGCGAAAGCGCACCCCTTCTTGGGGGCGCCGTGAAACACTTCTATCCCTACTTGGCAGGTTCGATGGCAGTGACGACCATCTTTCCACCCTCGTTGATCACCATGAAGCGGATCTTGTCGCCAACTTGCGTCTTGTCGAGCAGGGCCTTGTCTTTGGCTGGGAACACCATGGTCATCCCCGGCATGTCTAGATGCTTGATGTCGCCATGCTTGATGGTGATTTTCCCCGCGTCCTTGTCGATCTTTCGTACCTCTCCATCAGTCATAGAGGCCGCAGCCATGGCAGCTGGCTTGCCAGCGTCGCCCGTGGCCTGTGCCGTGGCCGACAGCGGCATGAGGGTGATCAGCGACAACATCGCGCCGATTAAAAGACTGTTTGCGTTTTTCATAGGAACTCCTTGTTCAATCGCGTAGAAGACTTTTCAGCTTACTTCTTCACCACCGTGACCTGGCCCTTCATGCCCGCGTCGTAATGACCTGGGTAAAGGCAGGCAAACTTGACTTCACCAGCCTTTGTGAACTGCCAGATGATTTCCCCTTGCTTGCCTGGAGCCAGCGACACTTTGCTGGGTTCGTCATGCTCCATATCCGGGAACTTCTTCATCGTCTCGTAGTGTTCCTTGAGTTCGGCATCGGTACCCAGGCTGAATTCGTGTTTGACCTGACCACCGTTCTTAATTACGAACTTGATAGTCTCGCCCTGCTTGACGGAGATTGCCGCGGGCGTGAAGCGCATGGTGTCAGCCATGTCAACATTGATCGTGCGGCTTACCTTGCTTGCTGTACCTGGCTGTCCTATGGCTGACTCCTCGCTTCCGTGGCCGTGACCACCGCTGTGAGTACCACCTGCCAGGCTATTGAAAGACAGAGCCACCAGGGTTGAGGCAGCGATCAGGGAAAGAGTGCTTTTCATAGTTACCTTACGTTGTGAATGAGGAAAGGGGGCGATCAATGGCCGCTGTGCGAAGACGGCTTTTTGACCTTGACGACAGTGTCCGAACTTGACTTTTCTTTGCGGGGCATGGATTGGCCACCTTCAGCCTTGAAGCGGGCGGGCTCAACCATCGGGCCGGTGTACTCGTAGGCCACCGTGCCCTCCGGGTTTTTGTACCAACCCGGGTTTTTGTAGTCGCCCGGCTTCTGGTCGCGGCGTACTTTGACGACGCTGAACATCCCGCCCATTTCGACCGACCCGAACGGGCCTTCCCCCGTCATCATGGGAATGGTGTTGTCCGGAATGGGCATCTCCATCTCGGTCATGTCTGCCATGCCCCGTTCGCCCATGACCATGTAGTCGGGGATCAGGTTGTTGATCTTCTTGGCGACGCCGCGATGGTCCACTCCAATCATGGTGGGAATGTCGTGACCCATTGCATTCATGGTGTGGTGGCTCTTGTGGCAGTGGAACGCCCAGTCGCCTTCTTCGTCCGCGAGGAACTCAATCTGGCGCATCTGGCCCACTGCCACGTCGGTTGTCACTTCATAGAGACGGGTGCTCTTGGGCGTGGGACCGCCGTCCGTGCCCGTTACCAGAAACTCGTGCCCGTGCAAATGCATCGGGTGATTGGTCATGGTGAGGTTGCCGATGCGAATCCGCACCTTGTCGTTGAGCCGGACGTTCAAGGAATCGATGCCAGGAAAGATGCGGCTGTTCCAGGTCCACAAATTGAAGTTCAGCATTTCCGCGACCTTGGGTGTCGCGGCGCCGGGCTCGATGTCGTAGGCGCTCAGGAGGAAGCAGAAGTCCCGGTTCACTTCGTCGATCAGCGGATGTTTGGTCTTGGGATGCGTGATCCAAAAACCCATCATGCCCATGGCCATCTGAGCCATTTCGTCGGCATGGGGGTGGTACATGAAGGTCCCCGGACGGCGCGCAACGAACTCGTAGACGAAGGTTTTGCCGGACTGAATCGCTGGCTGATTCAAGCCCGCCACGCCGTCCATGCCATTAGGCAATCGCTGCCCGTGCCAGTGGATACTGGTGTGCTCGGGCAGTTTGTTGGTCACAAAAATGCGGACGCGGTCGCCTTCCACGACTTCAATGGTGGGACCGGGACTCTGGCCGTTGTATCCCCACAGGTGGGCCTTGAAGCCAGGAGCCATTTCGCGCACCACGGGTTCTGCCACCAAGTGGAACTCTTTGACCCCCTGGTTCATGCGCCACGGCAGCGTCCAGCCGTTGAGCGTGACCACGGGGTTGTAGGGGCGCCCCGAATTGGGCACCAGCGGCGCCATGGTGTCCGCACTCGTCTGGAACACTGGCTCTGGCAGAGCGGCCATCGCCACCCGGCTCACACTCGCTGCGGCCACAGCCCCCCCAGCAATGCCAGCAAATCGGAAAAAATCTCTTCTTGAATTCATGTTGGTTTCCTTGAGGGATCAGTGACCTGCACCAGCTTCGGCTGCGGCTGCGCCACCGCCCGAGACACCTGCGCTGGTGGGCTTGCCGATGAGGGAGGCTTGAAGGGCTGCGTCCGCTAGCCAAAACTGCTGTTCGGCGTTCAGAGCCGCCATCACTGAGTTCACCTGGTCGCGGGAGTCGGCAAGCAACTCAAAGACGCTGATCAGCATCCCGTTGTAGCGAAGCTGGTTTTCTTCAGAGATGCTCTTACGCAGCGGGATCACTTCGTCGCGGTGGTGGCGCGCGATGTCGTATGCCGTGCGGTACGCGGAATAGCTCTCGCGCAAGTTCGAGCCCGCCGCGCGGGCTGTGGCCTCCAGGCGGTTGGCAGCGGCCAGGGTTTGCGCGTTCATGGAATCGCGTCGCATGCCCCCCCAATCGAAGATCGGCAGCTGCAGACTGATCTCGAAGCCGCGCCGCGTCGAGTGGGTGTTCTCGGCTGCATCGAAGACAGAGTCGCGCCGTACACCCAGTTCAATGTCCGTGAAGGTCGTGATCGTGTTCCAGCCTTGCGCGCGTGCGGCTGCGTCATAGTCGGCCTTCGCGATCTGAAGATCCAGCCGCCCCTTGGATGCCTGACGGCCAGCATCTGCTGGGGACAGCGGCTCCTTGGGCAGCGTCGGCAGGCGCTCAGGCAACTTGAGCTGCTGGGCTTGGTTGTCATCAAGGCCCAGCATCCGCACCAGCTCTTCACGGGCCGCTGTGACCCCGTGCTGGGCGGTGGCCAGCTGGGTCGCTGTGTCGGCATAGAACGCTTGCTGGCGTGCACGGTCAAGCTTGTTGAAATTACCGACTGCCTGCATGCGCTTGGCCAACTCGGCGCTGGCTTGGGCGCTTGCGACAACCTGTTGGGTGTAAGTCAACGTCTGTTGCGCGGCAACAGCGCGGACCCAGGCTTGGCGTACTTGGGTCACCTGGTCCACTACATCGCTGCTGAGGCGCAGCTGAGTCTGTTTGACACGCTGCTCGGCGATACCTTTGCGCATGGGCAAGGTCAGCAGGTCAAGCAGACCGAAGGAAAGGAGGCGTCCGATCTCCGTCTCGCTGCCTAGCCGAACGCGCTCCAGGCTCAGAATAGGGTTGGCGATGCGGCCGGACTGGGCCGCCGTGGAAGCGTCCGCCCAGTTTTGAGCCACGATGGCTTGCAGGGACGGGCTATTGACCAGAGCGAGTTGAACGGCATCTTGTTGACTGAGCGGTTTGGCCAACAAGTCCGAGGCGCGTTGGCGCAAGGCATCTTGCTCATTCCGGTCCCGGGCCAGAGTAAGTCCGCCGTCCGTGAAACCGCTTGTCGCCGCGTTGGCGCTGGAGAGGTTTTGCTCCAGATTCACGCTGGCGCAGCCAGACAAGACCGCCACTGAACCGCCCCGGGTTTCGTGGAGGCCGGTTGGTTTAAGTCAGACCACCACCA
>NZ_JBMDJC010000030.1:0-48020 GCF_057808995.1 Acidovorax sp. FG60 | reverse complement strand
GATGTCCCGCAAGGCCTGCTCGCCTGACAACGCAGCGTGCGAGGGCTTCTTCGGTCGGTTGAAGAATGAACTGTTCTATCCTCGAGACTGGAAGAGCGTCACCGTTGAGCAGTTCATTGAGGTGCTCGACGACTACATCCGTTGGTACAACGAGAAGCGGATCAAGATCTCCCTGGGGGCCCTCAGCCCGATCGAATACCGGGTGAGCCTTGGACTTGCGGCATAAAACCAGTCCAAGTTTTTATCCGCACCCCCAACTCCGCCGCATAGCTGACCATGTTGCCCGAGTCGTTCCACAGATCGAGCGGGCGCATGTCGGCGCCCTTCCAGGACGCCGCCAGCAACACCAGCAGGATGCCCCACGACAGGTACCAGGCCAGGCTGCGCTTGGGCGACGAGGTGCCGGCCAGGGTGGCCAGCGAGGGATTCAAAGCAGAGGACATGGAGACACCCGGGTCGCAACAAGAAACCTACGGATTACTTCAACGCCGCCAGCTGCTGGTCGATCTCGGCCAGGCGGGTCTTCTTGTCAGAATCAGCCAGCGTCGCGTCGGCCTCGATCTTGTTGCGCTTGCCGAACAGGTCCAGCTGGCGGATGGGGGTGAGCTGTGCGTTCGTTGATGGCTTGAAGCCCGAGAGCTTGGAGATCTTCATCACGATCTCCTTCTCGCGCGCATCGGTCTTGGCGTAGTTGTAGAAGAAGTCGCGGATCTTGGTCTTGGTGGACTCAGGCAAGTCCTTGCGCATCACCAGCGGGTCCAGCGGAATCAGGGGCGAGGTCCAGACGATCTTGATGTCCTTGAACTTCTCGGGCTGGCGCTCCTTGATCTTCTCCAGGTTCTCGCTGTTGTTGGTGGCAACATCGACCTGCTTGTTGGCCACGGCCAGCGCGTTGGTCTCGTGGTTGGCACTGCGCGTGATCTTGAAGTGCGTCTTCGCGTCGATCTTGTTCTGTGCAAAGGCGTAGTAGCCGGGCACCAAGAAGCCGGAGGTGGAGTTGGGGTCGCCGTTGCCAAAGCTCAGCGACTTGCCGTTCTTGAGCACGTCATCCAGGGTGGCCAGGGGGCTGTCCTTGTGCACGATGAGGTGCGAGTAGTAGCCCTGTGTTCCGTCGGCGTTCACCATCTGCGCAAAGACTTCGCCGTTGGCGCGGTCCACTGCTTCCATGGCCGATTTGTTGCCCAGCCAGGCCACCTGCATTTTGTTGAAGCGCATGGCTTCGATGAGGCCTGCGTAGTCGGATGCAAAGAAGGCGTTGATCTTCAGACCGGTCTGCTTGGCCATGTCATCCAGCAGGGGCTGCCAGTCGGCCTTGAGGTTTTGCGAGGCCTCGGTCGAGATCATGCCGAAGTTGATGTCCTGGGCCAACGCGCCCGTGGTCAAACCCAGCCCGATCGTCAGGGCGGCACACAGTTTCTTGAACATGTTGAAAACTCCAGAGAAAGGAATTGAAAAGAAACAAAAGGCCGTTCAGGCGGCCTGGACCATGGCGGGCGCCCACTGCGGGACGGGTGTTGGGGCGTGCACGGGTGCTGTGGGGGCACCCGCTGCATCCGCCAGAATTTCGTCGGCGTGCACGCCATACAGGCTGCGCAGCAGTGCGGGCGTGAGGGCCGCCGAGGGGCCGTCGTACACCACCTGACCGTGGTGCAAGGCCACCACGCGGGGGCAGTATTTGATGGCCACATCCACCTGGTGCAGCGACACGATGACAGTGCAGCGGTCCTCGCGGTTGATGCGGGCCAGGATGTCCATGACCTTGCGCGAGGACTCCGGGTCGAGTGACGCGATGGGCTCGTCGGCCAGCACCACCTTGGCGCCCTGCACCAGCGTGCGGGCAATGGCCGCGCGCTGCTGCTGCCCGCCGGACAGGGTGGAAGCACGTTGTGCATGGCATTCGGCAATGCCCACGCGGTGGAGCGCTTCCAGCGCCAGCGCGCGCTCCTGCGGCTTGAACATGCGCAGCCAGCCGCGCCACCAGGGCGTGCGGTGCAGCAGGCCCACCAGCACATTCATCAACACCGGCAAGCGGTCCACCAGGTTGAACTGCTGGAACACAAAGCCCACCTGCGAACGCACCTTGCGGATGTCGCTGTGGATGCGCCCACCCTGCTGCACGCAGCGACCATCCACCTCGATCAGCGAATCGCTGGCCGCATCGGCCACCACCAGGCCCGCCACATGGCGCAGCAGGGTGGACTTGCCCGAGCCCGATGCACCAATCAGCGCCACCATCTCGCCGCGCTGCACGGTGAGGTTGATGTCGCGCAGGGCGTGTTTGCCGTTGGCGAAATGCTTGTTCAGTTGGTGGATGTGCAGTGCGGCGGTCATGGCAGCCTCCTGGGGGTTAAGTCGTCTAGACAACCGGAGTGTGGTTGTGGGGCGTGACAGTGCTTTGACAGTTGGGAGAAGTTTGGATGTCAGGAAAGACTTGCACGCGCTCTACAGCACCCGCTGCCCTTCACGCCACACCCCACGCACCACGGCCTGGCGGCCGCCATCGGGCAGCTCGGCCATGTGCACCTGCACCAGGTCGCCGCGCAGGCCGGGCGCCAGCGCGCCCCGGTCGGCCATGCCCGCGGCCTTGGCGGGGTTGCAGGTGACGGTGGCCACAGCCTGTGGCAGGGGCAGGATGTCGTCCTGCACCAGCCGCATCACCGCGCTCAGCAGGCTGCCGGGCACGTAGTCGGACGAGAGGATGTCCAAGAGCCCCCGGCGCGCCAAGTCGGCCGCCGCTACATTGCCCGAGTGCGAACCGCCACGCACCACGTTGGGCCCGCCCATCACGGTGAGCAAGCCACGTTCGTGCGCGGCCTGGGCTGCGGCCAGTGTGGTCGGGAACTCCGACATCGCGGCCCCTTCGGCATGGGCCTGCTCCACATGGGCCACCGTGGTGTCGTCGTGGCTGGCCAGCGAGATGCCGTGTGTGCGGCAGTAATCCACGAAGTACGCACGGTGTGGCTCGGCGTACTGCGCCTGCAGCGTGGCAGCGTGCGCCACCTGGCGCTCGAATTTCTCGGCGCTCCAGCCCTTCTTGCCGGTGTAGTAGGTGCGCGCCTGCTCGATGTTCTCCCACTGGCGCTGGCCTGGGGTGTGGTCCATCAGTGAGATCAACGACAGGCGCGGGTGCCCGTGGAACGGCTCGAACAGGTCGATGGTGTTGGGCGCAGGCAGCTCGCAGCGCACATGCAGGTGGTGGTCGGCCCGCAGCAGGTTGCGCTCGGTGCAGGTGTCGATGGTGTCGAGCACACGGTTCCAGGCGCTGCCGCGCAGGCTGTCCACATCGGCCTCGCCCACGCCCAGCGCGTCCAGCACCGTGGTGATGCCTGCGGCCGCAATCTCGGCGTCGTGCGCCAGCAGTGCGGGCATCTCGGCCCATTGCACCTTGGGTCGCGGCATCAGGTGGCGCTCGAAGTTGTCGGTGTGGATTTCGACCAAGCCCGGCAGCAGGTAGTCGCCCCCCAGGTCGATGCCTTGCAGGGCCGCAGTGCCCCCACTATCCAGCGACGCAATGCGCCCGCCATCCACCTGCAGGCTGCCCAACAACACTTCGCCCGGCAGCACCATGCGGGCGTTCTTGAACACGGTCGCGGTCATGACGATGCTCCCCGAAAGTCGCCCACATTCACGCGGCGCGTGGCCACGGCGGCGCCCACCTGCGCGTCGTGAAAAATGCCCACCAGGGCCGCCCCGCGCGCCACCGCCTCGTGGATCATGGCGATCACGGTCTCGGTGTTGGCTGCATCGAGCGATGCGGTGGGCTCGTCCAGCAACAGCAACGGCTTGGGCTTGATCATGTTGCGGGCAATGTTGATGCGCTGCTGCTCCCCGCCCGAGAAGGTGGCGGGCGGCAGGTGCCACAGCCGCTCGGGAATGCGCAGGCGGGTCAGCCACTGGCGGGCGGCCTCGCGCGCGACCTCGATGCCCGCAGGGTCGTCCCCGGCGTCTTCCGCCAGTGGTTCGGCCACCACGTCCAGCGCCGACACGCGCGGAATGACCCGCAGGAACTGGCTCACATAGCCCACGGTGTCGCGCCGCAGCTGCACCAGAGCACGCGGCGTGGCCTGTGTCACATCCACCACGGCGCCATCGGCCGAGCGCACCGTGATGCGCCCCGCATTGACCCGGTAGTTGGCGTAGATCATCTTGAGCAGCGTGCTCTTTCCCATGCCCGAGGGGCCGTCCAGCACCACACATTCACCGGGCTGCACGGCCAGGTCCACCTGGGCAAGCACAGGCAGTTCGATGCCGTTCTGGTGGTGCAGGGTGAAGCGCTTGGCCACCCCTTGCATCTGGAGAATGGGCGCAATGGAAGACTGGTTCATGGCTGCAGTACCGAAGAAACGAGGAGCTGGGTGTAGGGGTGTTGCGGGTCGTCGAGCACCTGGTCGGTCAGGCCCGCCTCCACCACGCGGCCGCGTTGCATGACCACCATGCGGTGGGCCAGCAGGCGTGCCACGGCCAGGTCGTGCGTGACCACAATGGCCGCCAACTGCATCTGCCGCGTGAGCTGGCGCAGCAGGTCCAGCAGGCGCGCCTGCACCGACACATCCAGGCCCGAGGTGGGTTCGTCCATGAACACCAGGCGTGGCTGCGTGACCAGGTTGCGGGCAATCTGCAGGCGCTGGCGCATGCCGCCCGAAAACGTGCGTGGTGCGTCGTCGATGCGCGCGGCATCGATCTCCACACGCTGCAGCCATTCCGTGGCCGTGGCGCGCAGGCGGCCATAGTGGCGCTCGCCCAGGCCCATCAGGCGCTCGCCCACATTGGCACCGGCGGATACATCCATGCGCAGGCCGTCTGCCGCGTTCTGGTGCACAAAGCCCCAGTCGGTGCGCGCCAGCAGGCGCTGCTGCGCTTCTGTCATGGCGTAGATGTCCTGCAGCTCGCCGCTGCGCTGGCGGAACTGCACCGTGCCTTCGTCCGGGGCGCTGCGTGCTGCAATGGCGTTGAGCAGCGTGGACTTGCCGGAGCCCGACTCGCCCACCACGGCCAGCACCTCGCCGGGCCACAGGTCAAAGGACGCGCTTTGCAGCGCCACGCGGTCGCCATAGCGCTTGCTGACGTTGCGCACGCTCAGCAGCGGCGCAGAAGGTTCGGGGTGATTCATGTGAGGGTCTCGACAACAAAGCTCAGGCCATGCTGCGCAAAGCCCAGGGATTCATAGAAGGCATGCGCGCCCTTGCGGCGGGCGTTGGACGAGAGCGCGAGCTTGTAGCAGCCCGCGTCGCGCGCCTGCTGCATGGCGTGGGCCATCATCTGGCGGCCAATGCCTCGGCCCTGCTGGTCCTGCGCCACCACCACGTCTTCGACGATGGCCGAAGGCGCGCCCCGGTGCGCCAGGTTGTGCATGACGAGCAGCGCATAGGTGCCCACCACGGCGCCGTGCTGCGCGGGGTCGCAGGCCACCCACAGGCGGTAGCTGGGGTAGCGGGCGAACTGGGCCCACACGGCCAGGGCTTCTTCCAGGGTCAGCACGTCGGCCGGGCTGTCTTCAATGGCGGCATAAAGCGCCAGCACGCTCTCCAGGTCGGACTGCAGGGCTTCGCGGATGTGCACGGTGCTCATGCGGCGTCGCCTTCCACCCGCGCCGTTTCGGCCTGCTGCGCCTGGCGCTCGTGGCAGTAGTCCGAATCGGAACAGACATGCATGCGCCCGCCCTGGTCGTCGGTAATGACCTCGTCCAGAAAGCTGTCGGTGGCGCCGCACAGCGCACAGGCGGCATCCCAGCGCTGCACCTCGAACGGGTGGTCCTCAAAACCCAGGCTCTCCACCGGTGTATAGGGCGGCACGGCGTAGATGCGCTTTTCGCGGCCCGCGCCAAACAGCTGCAGCGCGGGGTTCATGTGCATCTTGGGGTTGTCGAACTTGGGGATGGGCGACGGCGCCATCACATAGCGGCCGTTGACCAGCACGGGGTAGTCGTAGGTGGTGGCGATGTGGCCGTAGCGTGCGATGTCTTCGTAGAGCTTGACGTGCATGAGCCCGTACTCGGCCAGGCCGTGCAGAGTGCGCGTTTCGGTCTCGCGCGGTTCCAGGCGTTGCATGGGCTCGGGCACTGGCACCTGGTAGACGATGACCTGGCCTTCGGCCAGCGGTGTCTCGGGGATGCGGTGGCGCGTCTGGATCAGCGTGGCCTCGCGCGTGCGGGTGGTGGTCGCCACGGCCGTGGTGCGCTCAAAAAAGCGGCGGATGTTGACCGCGTTGACCGTGTCGTCCGAGCCCTGGTCGATGACCTTGAGGCAGTCCTGCGGGCCGATGATGGACGCGGTGACCTGGATGCCGCCCGTGCCCCAGCCATAGGGCAGCGGCATTTCGCGGGAGCCAAACGGCACCTGGTAGCCGGGGATGGCCACGGCCTTGAGGATGGCGCGGCGGATCATGCGCTTGGTGCGCTCGTCCAGGTAGGCAAAGTTGAAGCGGCCGTCCACCGGTGCGGCGTCGGCGGGCAGGCCCATCACGGCGGGTTCCAGGGGCGAGTTCATGCGGCATCCTCCTCGGCGGGGGTTGTGGGGTGGGCGGCAGCGGCGCGCATCTTGCGCACCAGCTCCAGCTCAGACTGAAAGTCCACGTAGTGCGGCAGCTTCAGGTGCTGCACAAAGCCCGAGGCTTCGAGGCTGTCGCTGTGGCCCAGCACAAATTCCTGCATCTGCGCGGGCGACTCCACCGGCTCACCCAGCTCATCGGCGCGCAGGGCACGGTCCACCAGGCTCATGGCCATGGCCTTGCGCTCGCTGTGGCCAAACGCCAGGCCGTAGCCGCGCGTGAACTGCGGGGGCTGGCTCTTGCTGCCCGCAAACTGATTCACCATTTCGCATTCGGTGATCTCGATGTCGCCGATGTCGATGGCAAAGCCCAGCTCTTCGGGTTCCATCTCCACCGCCACCGTGCCCAGGCGCACCTCGCCCACAAACGGGTGCGAGTGCGAGTAACCGCGCTGCGTGGAATACGCCATGGCGAGCAGGAAGCCCTCGTCGCCGCGCGCCAGGTTTTGCAGGCGCGTGGCCCGGTTGGCGGGAAAGCGCAGCGGCTCGCGGGTCAGGTCCGTGGGCGCGGGGTCGCCCGGGGGCACGGGGCGGATTTCGATCAAGCCTTCCTGGTTGAGCAGATCCACCACACGGGGGGTGGGGCCGGGTGGCACCGCAGCTGGCGCAGCGGCAGGCGGCGCCACCGGGCCTTCGGCCAGCAGCTTGAAGTCCAGCAGGCGCTGCGTGTAGTCGTAGGTGGGGCCCAGCACCTGGCCACCCGGCAGGTCCTTGAAGGTGGCGGAGATGCGCCGGTCCAGCACCATGCGGCTGGTGTCCAGCGCGCAGGTGGTGCCCAGGCGCGGCAGCGTGGCGCGGTAGGCGCGCAGCAAAAAGATGGCTTCCACCAGGTCGCCTGCTGCCTGCTTGATGGCCAGTGCCGCAAGCTCGGGGTCGTACACCGATCCCTCGGTCATGACGCGGTCCACCGCCAGCTTGAGCTGCTGGCGGATCTGCGCTACCGAGAGTTCGGGCTCCGAGACATCGCCCCGGCGCTGGCGGGCCAGCAACTGGTAGCTGTTGAGAATGGCGGTTTCTCCGCCTTTGACGGCTACGTACATGCTCAGGCCTCCTGAAGGGCGGTGGCACCGCGCGTTGCCCGCGTGGTGCGTGGCAGACCCACGATGTGGTCTGCAGTGGCCAACAGCAGATCCACACCACGTGGAAACACCCCATGGTTGGCCGCCCACTGGGCCTCGAAGTCGTCGGGCAGGCCATCCACCCGCAAGGCCGCCACATCCCGGATGCCGGGGCCGCGCAAGTGCCACGCATCACTCGCGTCCGTCGTGGTGGCTGCGGCACGCGATACATCGACCACGCAAGTCGCTGACTGGTCGGGGTAGATGTCGGCACCCAGGGCCAGACGGTTCAGGGCAGGCAGCGCATCACCCTGCGCCACCCACACAAAGCGAGCCTGCGCAGCGTCGGCCACCACAGTGCAGCCTGTGTGAAAGCGCAGCCAGGCACCGGCATCACTGGCTGCCAGCTTGGGCGAGAGCCACAAGGTGCAGTCGCTGTCGAGCAGCGCCAGCAGCACGGCAGCCGATGCGGAATGCCCCACGGCAGGAGCCTGCGCATCGTGTTCTACCGCCACCGTGCGGCCGGGGTGCGACAGCGCCTGCAGCACCGCGCGGAACACCGCCTGGCTGCCAAAGGCTTCATTCAAGAATCCGGCACCCAGCGATGCCAAGGGGGTCGTGCTCATTCGGTGTCCTCGTCGTTGTCGGCACCGCTCTCGCGCGCCACGGTTAAGAAGTCCACCTTGGTGCTGGCAGCCCGCGTCTGGCGCTCGGCCTGCGTATTTCGCAGGTGGTTGCGGATGGGTTCGAGCAGTTGTGCGTCCAGCACCGGTTGCTGAACAGGGTCTTGCAGCAGCGCATCGGCCAGGGCCGCCAGCTGCACCTGGCGGTGCGACCGGCCCAGCACGTAGGCTACGCCCACAGTGGCCTCGGCGGCGTCCGATGCGTCGGCCACGCGCAGCGCGCAGCGGGTGACGGTGACCTCGCCCAGGTTGAAGCGCTCGCCCGTGCCACCGGCGCGGCCCTGCACCATCATCAGGCCGGTCTCTGGTGCACGCAGCCAGCGCGCTGGGCGCGTGGCGTGCTCGTGCAACGCAGATTCGAGCAGCCCCAGCGGCGCCCGGGCCAGCAGCGCCATCCACTGCGCGCGGCCCAGGGGGCGGCCCGGCCCCGGGTTGTCAAAGGCTTGAAACATGGAAGTGGTACCCTGAAAGTTGTATAGACAAATTGAACAACTGGCGCCAGCTTAAAGAGCGCGCATGTAGGTTTCATGACAGCCAGCACCACCTCTCTCACGACCCCGTTGCAGGTCCCGCAAGCACCACCACTGCGCCCTGCGCGCGACAGCTTCTGGACGCGCATTGCCGCCGAACTGGCCGAGGCCATCGGCAGCGGCGTCTACCCGCCGGGCCAGCGTCTGCCCTCGGAACACGCGCTGGCCGAGCAGTTCGGCGTGAACCGCCACACCATTCGCCGCTCGCTCGCCAGCCTGTGCAGCCAGGGGCTGGTGCGCATCACACAGGGCAGTGGCACCTATGTGGAAGACTTTGCGGTGGACCTGGTGCTGGGCAAGCGCACGCGCCACCAGCAGGGCCTGGCACAGGCCGGTCTGCGCGGCAGCCTGGTGGTGCTGCAGGCCCAGACCATGCGCGCCACGGCGGCGCTGGCCAAGGCGCTGCAGGTGCCCGCGCGCAGCCCGCTGCTGGCGCTGCGCGTGCGGGGCGACGCCGAGGGCCAGCCCCTGCACATCAGCGAGCGCTACTTTCCCCTGCCCCGCTTCGAGAACCTGGCGGCCGTTGTGCGCGAAACGGGCTCCATCACCGCAGGCTTCACCGCCCACGGCGTGGCCGACTACACGCGCCGCGAAAGCCGCATCACCGCCGAGCTGCCCAGCGCCGAAGTGGCCGCCCAGTTGCGCCAGCCCACGTCGCGCCCCGTGCTGCAGGTAGAGAGCCTGAACGTGGACCTGGCAGGCACGCCCATCGAATGGGCCCGCGCCTGGTTTGCGGGCGACCGCGTGAAACTGACCATTGACCACGATGAACACGCCTGAAATGCCACCCACCCACCACCGCTATGCGGTCTATTTCGCACCCAACCCGGGCAGCCTGGGCTGGCTGGCCGGCAGCCACTGGCTGGGGCGCTGCGCTGCGCTGCTGCAGCCGCTGCAGCAGCTCGCCATCGACGGCGTGGCGGCGGACGACCTGCACCGCCTGACCGCAGCGCCCCGCCGCTACGGCTGGCACGCCACGCTCAAGGCGCCGTTTGCACTGGCGCCCGGCACCGACTGGATCACGCTGCACCAGGCCGTGCAGTCCGTGGCGCGCGGGCTGCAACCCTTTGTGCTGCCGCCCCTTCAGGTGCAACGCATCGACGACTTTCTGGCGCTGGTGCCCCCGGCGTTGCACCCCGCCAATGCGCAGATCCAGGAGACCGCCGCCACCTGCGTGACGGCGCTGCAGCCCTTGGCCGCACCCTTGTCCGACGCCGACCTCGCCCGGCGCCGCTCGGCGGGGCTCACTGCCCGGCAGGACGCGCTGCTGCAGCAATGGGGCTACCCCTTTGTGCTGGACGAATTCCGATTCCACATGTCGCTCACCGGCAGCCTGGCGCAGGTGGACCCGCCAACGCAGGCGCTGGTGTTCGAGGCCGCGCAGGAGTTCTTCTCGGACCTGCCCACCCTCAAGTTCAACAGCCTGGCCTTGTTCGCAGAGCCTACGCCCGGCGCAGACTTTGTGCTGCTGGACCACCTGGAGATGGGCGCATGACCACCGGCAGACTGATTTACTGCATGGGCCCCTCGGGCGCGGGTAAGGACAGCCTGCTGGACTGGTTGCGGGCACATCTGCCCACCCCGTGCCCCGTGCACTGGGCGCAGCGCACCATCAGCCGCTCCGCCATGCCGGGCGGCGAAGCCCATGAAAGTGTTTCGCCAGAAACGTTTGTTGCTTTGCGCCACGAACTGGCCTTTGCCCTGCACTGGGAAGCCAACGGCCTGGGCTACGGCGTGCGGCATGCACAACTGGCGCCGCTGGCCCAAGGTCACTGGGTGCTGCTCAATGGCTCGCGCGCCTACTTGCCTGAGGCCCTGGCGCGCTTCCCGGACCTCGTAGCGGTGCACATCACCGCCAGCCCCCAGGTGCTGCGCGAGCGAATACTGTCGCGGGGCCGCGAGAGTCCTGAGCAGGTGGAGGCCCGCGTGCAACGGGCCATGGCCTACACACCGCCCCCAGGCACTGTCAGCCTAGAGGTACACAACGACGACGCGCTGGGCAATGCAGGCCATCGACTACTGAACGCGCTGGAGCAGTTGCCGGGCTGGCCCCTGCACAGTGGCAAACTTTCACGCCAACAACCTGCCTATTCGTAACCCTTTCCATCCCGTCAGCCATCCACAGCACCCACCATGACTGCCATCACCGTCTATCACAACCCCAAATGCGGCACGTCCCGCAACACGCTGGCCATGATCCGAAACAGCGGCGTGGAGCCCGAGGTCATTGAGTACCTCAAGACCCCGCCCGACCGTGCCACGCTGGTGGCGCTGATTGCTGCCACGGGCGAGCCGGTGATCAACGCCGTGCGCACCAAGGAAGCGATCTTCACCGAGCTGCAACTGGACGCACCGAGCGTCACCGACGCACAGCTCATCGACGCGATGCTGCAGCACCCCATCCTCATCAATCGCCCCATCGTGGTCACGCCCCTGGGCACGCGGCTGTGCCGCCCGTCCGAGAAAGTGCTGGACATCCTGCCCGCGCCCCAACAAGGCGCCTTCACCAAGGAGGATGGCGAAGTCGTCATCAACGCGCAGGGCCAGCGTGTCTGAGGCAACCTCGCGCGCCCCCACCATGGCCCACCGCGCGGCATGAGCGCCGCCTCGCAACGCTGGACCGTGGCGCGCCTGGGCACGGCCCAGACGCTGGCCTGGGCCTCGTCCTACTACCTGCCCGCCATGCTGGCCGCGCCCATGGCGCGCGACCTGGGCGTGGCCACTCCCACGGTGTTCGCCGCGTTTTCCGTGGCGCTCATCGTGTCGGCGCTGCTCGGGCCTTTCGCGGGCCGGGGCATCGACCGCCATGGCGGCCGCCCGGTGCTGGTGGGCACCAATCTGTTGTTTGCCGCCAGTCTGGTCGGCATGGCGCTGGCGCAAGGCCCCGTGGGCCTGTTTGCCGCCTGGGTACTGATGGGCGTGGCCATGGGGTCAGGCCTGTACGAAGCCGCATTTGCCACGCTGGTGCGGCTGTATGGCCAGGGCGCACGCGGCGCCATCACCGGCATCACGTTGATCGCGGGGTTTGCCAGCACCGTGGGCTGGCCGCTGTCGGCCTGGATGGAGGTGCAATGGGGCTGGCGTGGCGCATGTGCAGGCTGGGCAGCACTGCATCTGCTGGTGGGGGTGCCGCTCAACGGCTGGCTGCCGCGCGCTGGCGCTGCCGAAAAAGCATACCAACCCTCGGCGGATGACCCCGCAGCGCCCACCACGGAACCGGCCGTATCCGCCCCGCCCACTCCAGCCCACCCGCTGCGCACCACCGTGCTGCTGTCCTTCGTGTTTGCGGTCACCTGGTTCACGAGCACCGCCATGGCAGCCCACCTGCCTCGCCTGCTGCAGGCCAGTGGCACATCGCTGCAGGCGGCAGTGGCCCTGGCGGCGCTGGTGGGCCCGGCACAGGTGGCGGCGCGCCTGCTGGAGTTTGGTTTTCTGCGCCGCCTGCACCCGCTGCTGTCGGCCCAGCTGGCTGCCGCCGCACACCCCGTGGGCGCGGGCCTGCTGATGGTGCTGGGCGGGCCTGCTGCCGCAGTATTTACCGTGCTGCACGGAGCAGGCAACGGGATACTGACCATTGCCAAGGGCACGCTGCCACTGGTGCTGTTTGGGCCAGCAGGCTATGGCGCCCGCCAGGGCCTGATGATGGTGCCCGCCCGCGTGGCGCAGGCGTTTGCACCGGTGCTGTTTGGCATGCTGCTGGACAGCGCCGGGGCAGCTGCCCTATGGCTCACCACACTGCTGGGCCTGGCCGCGTTGGGAGCGCTGTGGCTTCTGCGGCCCATGGCGCGGGCCTGAACGAGCTATCACTCCATCTGTCAGCCGCGCGGCACCACAAACGCCTTCCGCGCCGCGAGCGCTGCGGGGCGCGAGTGGCAGCCTTCCAGGTGGTCGTTGACCAGACCCATCGCCTGCATGAAGGCGTACACCGTGGTGGGTCCCACAAAGCTCCAGCCGCGCTTTTTCAGGTCCTTGGACATGGCAATGGAAGCCGGCGATGTGGACAGCGTGCGCGCCACTTCGCGCGTGAGCCGCTCGGGCCGGTCGGCAGCGGCCGGCTCGTAGCGCCAGGCGTAGTGCGCCAGCGATCCGAATTCGCGCTTAAGCTCCAGCACGCGGCGCGCGTTGTTGATGGTGGACTCGATCTTGCCCCGGTGGCGCACGATGGCCGCATCCTGCACCAGGCGCTCGACTTCGGCGGGGCCGAAGGCCGCGACCTGCTCGGCGTCGAAGTTCGCGAACGCGGCGCGAAAACCCTCGCGCTTGTTCAGGATGGTGAGCCAGCTCAGGCCTGACTGAAAGCCTTCCAGGCAGATCTTCTCGAACAGCCGCCGGTCGTCCGCCACGGGGAACCCCCACTCGTGGTCGTGGTAATGGCGATAGAAAGGCGTGGCCTGGCACCAGATGCAGCGTGGGCAATCGGCCTCGTCGGCAAACAGGCCGGCAGGCAGGTCAGGGGCGGATTCAGCGGTCATGCGCTGCATTCTAGAAACTGCACCGGCCACACTGCTGACACCCCTTCAAACGCCCCGCGCGATCTGCCCATAAACTGCCCGCATGCGCCAGTTTCTCCCCCATCTGCGAGCCGTGTCTCCCCTCATGATCAGCCTTGCCTTGGCGGGCTGCGCCAGCACCACTGGCCCCAGCAGCATGCTGGGCTACTACTGGCAGTCGGTGCAGGGGCACATGCAGATCATGCAGGCAGCCGAGCCCATCGACCGCTGGATCGCCCGCACCGATATCCCGCCCGCGCTGCGCGAGCGGCTGCAACTGGCGCAGCGCGCCCGCGCCTTTGCCGTGGCCGAGCTGGGCCTGCCTGACAACGCCAGCTACCGCCGCTATGCGGACCTCAAACGCCCCGCCGCCGTGTGGAACGTGGTGGCCGCGCCGCCGTACTCCCTGATGCTGCACACCTGGTGCTTCCCGGTGACGGGTTGCATTGGCTACCGGGGCTACTTTACCGAGGCTGCCGCGCAAGCCGAGGCAGCGGAGCTGGCCGCCCAGGGGCTGGAAGTGGAGGTGTATGGCGTGCCCGCGTATTCCACGTTGGGCTATATGAACTGGGCGGGCGGCGACCCGTTGCTCTCCACCTTTGTCGCCTGGCCCGAGGGCGACTTTGTGCGCCTGCTGTTCCACGAGCTGGCGCACCAGGTGGTCTATGCCAAGAACGACACCTTGTTCAACGAGTCCTTTGCCACGGCGGTGGAGCGCATCGGCGTTGCGCAGTGGCTGGCAACCCAGTCCACCCCGGAGGCCCGCAAGGCCTTTGCCACCAGCGAGGCACGGCGCAGCGCCTTCCGCGCGCTGACCCGCGCCACCCGCGCTCGGCTGGCAGCCATTTATGGACAAAAAGAGGCTCTAGCGCTGGATGATCAAGCGCTAGCAGCTATGAAAAGTGAAGCAATGGAGGCTTTCCGCACCGGTTACGCGGCCCTGCGCACGCAATGGCTGAACACATCCAGCGGGGGGGCACCCCAAGCCACCACCGCCCAGGTGGCGGGCTACGACCGCTGGGTGGCCAAGGCCAACAACGCCAGCTTTGCCGCCCAGGCTGCCTACGATGAACTGGTGCCCGCGTTCGAAGCCCTGTTCGAACGCGAGGGCCGCGACTGGCCCCGGTTTTATGATGCCGTACGGCAACTGACGCAACAGCCCCAGCCACAACGGCACGAGGCACTGCGCGCCCTTCTATCTGATACCCAACACCTCAAGGAGACACCCGGTGCCTGACATCCATATCCACCGCGACCACCACCTGGGCTTCAAGGAGGCCCGCAAGGTCGCCTTCTCCTGGGCCGAAAAGGCCGAAGAAAAATTCGACATGGAGTGCACCTACGAAGAGGGCGAGACGGAAGACCTGCTTACATTCACCCGCTCGGGCGTCAAGGGCACGCTGCTGGTGGATGCCCACCAGTTCGAGATGAAGGCGCAGCTGGGCTTTTTGTTCGGCGCGTTCAAGGACCGCATCGAGGCCGAAATTGGTGAACAGCTCGATGCCCTGCTCAACGCACCCCACCCCGGCGCCAAGAAGCCCGCTGCCGACAAGAAGAAACACGCAGCCGAGGTAGGTGCAGACAAGCCGGGCACCAAGGCGGCGGCCAAACCTGCCGCCAAAACCAAGAAGGCATAGCCACCAGGGCCGTCACCATGACATCCACCGCCACGGACTCTGCCACCCACAGCACGGCATTCGACACCCTCTCCACGCTGCTCCACACCCGCTACAGCTGCCGCGCGCTTCTGCCCGAACCCCTACCGCGCGCCACCATCGAAGCCATCCTGGTCACCGCGCAGCGCACGGCATCGTGGTGCAACGCGCAGCCCTGGCAGCTCACCATTGCCAGTGGCGCCACGCTGGAGCGCCTGCGCAGCGCACTGTCGGCCCACATGGCCACAGCGGCCCCTGCGCCCGACCTGCCCTGGCCCCGCGAATACCGGGGGGTGTACCAGGAGCGGCGGCGCGAATGTGGCTGGGGCCTGTACGAAGCGCTGGGCATTGCCAAGGGCGACCGCGAGGCCTCGGCCCGCCAGGCGGCGCAGAACTTCACGATGTTCGGCGCACCGCATGTGGCCATCGTCACCAGCGACGAGGCGCTGGGCGTCTATGGTGCGGTGGACTGCGGCGCGTATGTGAGCAACTTCATGTTGGCCGCGCACAGCCTGGGCGTGGGCTCCATCGCACAGGCTGCGCTGGCCTCCTACCCCGGCGTGCTGCGCGACGTGCTGGGCATTGGCGAGGACCGCACCATCGTCTGCGGCATCTCGTTCGGCATGGCGGACCCGGAACATCCGGCCAACCATTTCCGCACCACGCGTGCCGATCCGGCGGGCAGCGTGGTGTGGCGGGACTGACCGAGCGGATATCAGGCGGCAGCGCGCAACAAGGGGCTGCGCGTGCGCAGCACCCCGAACAGGTCCTTGGGGTCTGACAGTTCGGGAATCAGTTCCATGGGCTGGCCCATGCCCAACTCGGTGGCCGCGTCGCGCAGGAACCGCAGCGCAGAAAAGTCCTCCAGCGCAAAGCCCACGGAGTCGAACACCGTCACCGCCGCATCGCTGGCCCGGCCCGCACGCTGGCCCGCCAGCACCTCCCACAGCTCGGTCACGGCAAAGTCGGCCGGCAGTTGCTGGATGTCGCCTTCGATGCGCGTCTGCGGCGCGTATTCGACAAATACCTGCGCCTGGCGCAACACATCGGCATGCAGCTCCGTCTTGCCAGGGCAATCGCCCCCCACTGCGTTGATGTGCATGCCCGGTGCCAGCATGTCGGGCGTGAGGATGGTGGCATTGGTCTTGTCCGCCGTCACCGTGGTCACGATGTCGGCGCCGCGCACGGCCTCGGCCGTGCTGGTGCAGACCACGGTGCGCAGGCCCGTGCCTTGCAGGTTGGCCTGCAGCTTGGCGGTGGCGGCCGGGTCGGTGTCAAACAGCCGCAGGGTGTCGATGCCCAGCAGGTGGTGGAAGGCCAGCGCCTGGAACTCGCTTTGGGCGCCGTTGCCGATCAGCCCCATGGTGCGAGCGCCGGGGCGGGCCAGAGCGCGGGCGGCCACGGCCGACATGGCGGCGGTGCGCAGGGCGGTGGTGAGTGTGAGCTCACTCAACAGCAGCGGCGCCCCCGTGGCCACATCGGCCAGCACGCCAAACGCCATCACCGTGGACAAGCCCCAGCGCGTGTTCTTGGGGTGGCCGTTGACGTACTTGAACGCATAGGTCTGCTCGTCGGCAATGGGCATCAGCTCGATCACGCCGTCGCGCGAATGGCTGGCCACACGTACGGATTTGTCGAACGCGCCCCAGCGCAGAAAGTCGGACTGGATGTAGTCGGCAATGCCGCGCAAGCAGGCCTCGACGCCTTTGCGCTGCACCAACTCGATGACATCGGGCGCACTGAGGTAGAGGGTGGAAAAGTGGTTCTTGGAAGGCATGGTGCTTGTCTCCGGGTGGGATACAAGCAGTGTCCCGGAGCAACGCAGCAATGGGAATTGCCCAAACTGCCGCATGTTGCGGGGCGGTTTGCCGGTATGGCAGAACAAATTGCCACTTTGCACAATCGTCGGCCCCGCGCCATGGGGGCATGGGGGCGCTATCCTCCCGCATCCGGCACATTCCACGCACGTCCGACAACATTCCGCACCATGACGCAACCCCAAGTCCTCATCAGCGAAGTCGGCCCGCGCGATGGCCTGCAGTCCGTCAAAGCCACCATGCCCACGGCCGACAAGTTGCGCTGGATCGACGCCCTGGTGGCCGCCGGGCTGCGCGAGATTGAAGTGGGCTCGTTCGTGCCTGCCCGCCTGCTGCCCCAGATGGCCGATGTGGCCGAGGTGGTGCGCCACGCGCTGACCCACCCTGGCATCACTGTGATGGCGCTGGCCCCCAACCTGCGTGGCGCCGAGGCGGCCCTCGCGGCAGGTGTGCACAAGGTCACGCTGCCGGTGTCGGCCAGCGCCGCCCATTCGCTGGCCAATGTGCGCAAGACGCGCGAGGCCATGGTCGAGGAAGTGCGCGCCGTGGCCCACCTGCGCGACGCGCAGGCCCCCGGCATGCTGGTGGAGGTGGGGTTGTCCACCGCCTTTGGTTGCACCCTGCAGGGCGAGGTGCCCGAGGACGACGTGATCTGGCTCGCGAGCCTGTGCGCAGAGGCCGGGGCCGACGAGGTGGGCCTGTCGGACACCACCGGCATGGCCAACCCGGCCCAGGTGCGCCGCCTCTTCACGCGCCTGCGCGCCGAGCTGGGCGCCAAGGCCGGTGCGGCCCACATGCACAACACCCGCGGCCTGGGCCTGGCCAATTGCCTGGCGGCCTACGACGTGGGGGTGCGAACCTTTGATGCGTCGCTGGGCGGCCTGGGCGGCTGCCCCTATGCGCCGGGCGCGTCGGGCAACGTGGTGACGGAAGACCTGGTGTTCATGTTCGAAGCCATGGGCATTGACACGGGGGTAGACCTGGAGCGCCTGATGGCCGCACGCGCGCCGCTGCAGGCTGGGCTGCCAGGAGAGCCGGTCTACGGCATGACGCCGGAAGCGGGACTGCCCAAGGGGTGGGTCCGGCGTTAGGCACCTTTGCCCCCAAAGCAAAAGGCGACCGAAGTCGCCTTTTGCTTTGGGTACCGCCGTATCAGCTCAGCGAGGTGATCAGGTCCACATACTGCTGCTTGGCCTCGTCGGCACCCGTGCCCTTGAGCTTTTCCCAGGCGTCCCACTTGGCACGGCCCACCATGTCGGAGAAGCTGGGCTTCTTCTCGGTGTTGTCGCCGGCGGTGGCTTGCTTGTACAGCGCGTAGATCTTGAGCAGCGTGGCGTTGTCGGGACGCTCGCTCAGGTTCTTGGAATTGGCCACGGCGGCTTCGAAGGTGGCGTTGAGGTCGGCCATGTCGGTGTGCTCCTTGAGATCTTTGGGGGGAGGGAAAGAACGGTGTCGGCAAGGGTTTGCTGCGTTGTATCTTACGGGCTGAGCACAGTCTGGGACCGCTCAATCCATAGAGGCAAGTCCCCAAAAATCAAACAACAGGTGTACATCCGATGGTGACCCGCATTCCAGCCCCCAGCAAAGCCACTCCGGGCAAAGGCTCCAGCCCCCTGCGCACGATGCGCAACCAGGCCCCCGAGGTGGCGCGCAAGGCCGCCCAGGCCCTGCCCCCCGCAGCCCGCAAGGCAGCCACCGTGGTGCAGAAGAACGTGCGCCGCGCTGCCACCGGCATGCTGGGCCTGTCGGGCGAACGCATGACCAAGGTCGACACCGCCTGGCTGCGCATGGATTCGCACAGCAACCTGATGATGATCAACGGCGTGTGGACCTTGTCGCCCGGCATCACCTGGGACGCCCTTTGCGACCGCGTGCAGCAGCGCCTGCTGCAGTACCCGCGCTTTCGCCAGCGCGTGGTGGAAGACGCGGCGGGCGCCACCTGGGTGGAGGACCGCAACTTCGACATCGCCGCGCATGTGCTGCGCGAGAAGCTGCCCCACCGACAAGGCCACAGCATGCAGCGCGCCCTGCAAGACCGTGTGGGTGAACTCGCCATGCAGCCGCTCGATACCCGGCGGCCGCTGTGGCAAATGCACCTGATCGAAGATTTTGTGGGTGACGACGGCCAGCCCGGCAGCGCGCTCATCGTGCGCATCCACCACTGCATTGCGGACGGCATTGCGCTGATCTCGGTGACCATGTCCATCGTGGACGGCGGCTCCGAACCGCCCAAGCGCACCCGCAAGGAGCGCGAGCAGGCCGCCACGGCCGAGGACTGGATTGCGGACGCGCTCATCAAGCCCTTTACCGACATGACGGTGAAGGCGCTGGATCTGGCCGGTGACGGCGCAGCCAAGTCGTTCAAGATGCTGAGCGACCCCGAGAAGACCATGCACCATGGGCTGGCTGGCACCATGGACATGGCACGCGTGGCCTACCAGCTGGTGAGCGATGCCGCTGCCCTGGCGCTGATGCCCGACGACTCACCCACGCGCCTGAAGGGCCAGCCTGGCAGCGCCAAACGTGTGGCCTGGTGCCCGCCCATCCCGCTGGAAGAGGTCAAGGCCATCGGCAAGGCGCTCAACTGCTCCATCAACGATGTGCTGCTGTCGTGCGTGGCGGGCGCCATCGGCGGCTACCTGCGCAGCCAGGGCGACGACCCCACGGGGCAGGAGATCCGCGCCATGATCCCGGTCAACCTGCGCCCCATGGAAGAGGCGTGGAAGCTGGGCAACCGCTTTGGGCTAGTGCCGCTGGTGCTGCCGATTGGCGTGGCCAACCCCGTCGAGCGCGTGTACGAGGTGCGCAAGCGCATGAACGCGCTCAAGGGCAGCACCCAGCCCATCCTGGCCTTTGCGATGCTGGCCGTGGCGGGGCTGATGATCAAGCCCGCGCAGGACGCGCTGCTCAATCTGTTCGGCCGCAAGACCACGGCGGTGATGACCAACGTGCCCGGGCCCAAGGAGCAGCTGACACTGTGCGGCTCACGCGTCACCCAGTGCATGTTCTGGGTGCCGCAGTCGGGCGACATCGGCCTCGGTGTCTCCATCCTGAGCTACGGTGGCGGTGTGCAGTTTGGCGTGATCACCGACACCACGCTCTGCCCCGAGCCACAGCAGATCATCGACGCGTTTGCGCCCGAGTTTGACCAGCTGTCGCTGCTCACGCTGATGCTGCCCTGGGGCGAGTGAACCGGGGAGCCTCGGTGGTGCTGAGGGCGCGCTTGGTGGACCTTGCCGGGGTGCTGGTGGCCCTGGTCTGCGCGGGCGCCGCCCATGCCGCCGTCACGGAAGAATATATCCAGCAGCCCTACCCCGTGCGCGCCCTGCCCGGCGAGACCCTGCGGAAAGCGCTGAACGCCGCCACGCCCATCACCGTCGACGGCCAGCGCTTTCACGGCTACACCCGCTGGAACGTGCGCTGGACCTTTCGCTGGTGGCGCGAGGCATCGGGCCGCTGCGCCATCACCGAGGTGACCACCCGGCTGCGCACCGAAGTGCAATTGCCCGAATTGCGCAGTGGCACGCCCGCCCAGCAGGCGGTTTTCGACCGGTACCTGCGCGCCTTGTCGCACCACGAAGAGGGCCATGTGCAGTTCGGGCGCGATGCGGCGCAAGCGATTGACCAAGGCATTGCCGCCCTGCCTGCCGCGCCGGACTGCGCCACGCTGGAGCGCCAGGCCAACGCGCTGGGCCACCGCCTGCTGCGCGAACACGCGGAGCGCGAGAAGCAGTACGACCGCGACACGCGGCACGGCGCATCGCAAGGCGCCAGGCTGGAGTGAAAGGCCGGGTCCATCAACAAGCGTACAGGCTTGTGCGCTATCCCCGCACCGCGCTGCGAAAGGCCGCCGACAACGCTGCCAGCGCATCGCGCGGGCGACCTTCCTGGTTGCGTGTGTGCAGCAGCACCGGCAGACGCGGCAGCTCAGGCAGCCCCAGGCGGGCACCCACATCCACTGCCCCCAGCGGCAGCATGCGCGGCGCCAGTGCCGCCACGCCCAGCCCGGCCATCACGGCCGCCGCCACGGCCGCAACGCCTCCACCCACAAACACCTCGGCCCAGGCGATGCCCGCAGTGTCCAGCGCCTGCCCCGCCATCGCCCGCACACCGCAGGGCTCGGCCAGCGTGGCCAGGGGCAAAGGCTCGCCCGCACGGTGCTGCCAGCCGGGGGCGGCGAACCACCCGAAGGGCTCCTCGGCCAGCAGCTCGCCATCGCTGCGGCCCACGTGCATGCGGGCCAGCACGGCATCCAGCTCACGCCGATCGTAGCTTTGGAGCAGGTCGCCCGACGAGCCGATGCGGATCTCGATGAGCAGCTGCGGGTCTTGCTGGTTCATGCGGGCGATCAGCGCGGGCAGCTCCGGCCCGGCCACATGGTCGCTGATGCCGATGGTCAGGCGCTGGCGGGCCTGAGCGAACGTGGCCAGCGCCCGGTCGTGCGCGGCCAGCAATTCACGCGCATGCTCCAGAAAGGCCGCGCCCCGGGCCGACAGCTGCACGTGGCGCGGCGTGCGCTCGATGAGGCGGCAGCCCAGCCGGTCCTCCAGCCGCTTGAGCTTCATGCTCATCGCGGCCTGCGCCGTGCCCATGGCCTCAGCTGCGCGCGTGAAGCTACCCAGCTCGGCAATGCGCACAAAGGCTTCGACGGCATCCAGATCCAGGGATCGCTCAACCATTTGAATTTGATATTTCTGAAATAGATATCCATAGCATATTCATATGGATAGGATTTCGCCAGCATCTTGTTCAGAAAGGATCTTGCGATGCCCCTCATCCACATTGCCATGCGCGCCGGCAAGCCTGCGGCCTACCGGCAGGCGATCTTTGACACGCTGTACCGCGCCTTGCGCGAGACCTTCAACGTGCCCGAGGACGACCAGTTCATGACCATCACCGAGCACGACGCCGCCAACTTCCGCTACAGCCCCACGTACCTGGGCGTGGCCCGCAGCGACGACGTGGTGTTCATCCAGATCACCGCCAACAACACGCGCGGCCTGGAGCAGAAGAAGGCGCTGTTTGCGCGCATCGCGCAGCTGCTGGGCGAGAGCCCGGGCCTGCGGCCCGAGGACGTGTTCATCAACATCGTCGAGGTGGCCAAGGAGAACTGGTCCTTCGGCCACGGCCTGGCGCAGTACGCGTGAGGTGATGCGCAGCTCCGGGCAGGCAGGCTATGCGGCCAGGCCCGCCAGCAGGCGCTCCACGCTGCCCAGCACCGCCTTCACCGGCTCGCCCATCTGCACACGCACGATGGCGCCCTCCACCACCAGCGTCACGGCCTGCGCGTCGCGCGCCCGCTGTGCGCCAGGCGGCAGCAGGGTGGCCAGAAGGTCCGTCATCTCCCGCTTGTGGCGCTGTGCAATCTCCATCACCTCCGGCACCGTGCTGCCCAGCTCGCCCACGCTGTTGATGAAGGCGCAGCCCCGGAAGTCATCGCGTCCAAACCATTCGGCCAGCGTGGCCACCACCGCATTCAGGCCGGATGCACCACCACGCTTTGCACCCCCATGGCGCTCCAGGGCCGCAGAAAACCATGCGATCCAGCCCGCATGGCGGTATTCAAGGTAGGCGCAGATGAGATCGTTTTTGCTGGGGAAATGCCGGTAGAACGTGACCTTGGTGACGCCCGACTCGGCGATCACTCGGTCGATGCCCGTGGCACGGATACCGTCGCGGTAAAACAGCGCGTGCGCAGTCTGGAGCAGGCGGTCGCGGGCAGGCAGGTCTTTCCAGTCAGAAGGCGGCAGGGGAATCATGTGGGCATTGTAGACAAGTCTGTCTACATTTCGCTATGATGCGATGTAGACAGACTTGTCTACCAATTCCTCTTGACCCACAACCCCAAGGTGCTGCCCATGGAAACCCGTCCGCCTCTTCCCCCCTTCTCCCTGCAAACCGCCATCCAGAAAGTGCGCCTGGCCGAAGACGGCTGGAACTCGCGCGACCCGGCGCGCGTGGCCTTGGCCTACACCGAGGACACCCGCTGGCGCAACCGGGCTGAGTTTCCCGTGGGCCGCGAGGCCGCCCGGCAGCTGCTGGAGCGCAAGTGGGCGCGCGAGCTGGACTACCGCCTCATCAAAGAGCTCTGGGCGTTCAGCGGCCACCGCATCGCCGTGCGGTTCGCCTACGAATGGCATGACGACGCGGGCCAGTGGTACCGCAGCTATGGCAACGAGAACTGGGAGTTCAACGATGCGGGCCTGATGGCTGTGCGCCACGCGAGCATCAACGACCGGCCCATCAACGCGGCGGACCGGCTGTTCTTTTGGCCGCTCGGGCGTCGGCCGGACGACCATGCGGGGCTGAGCGATCTGGGACTGTGAGCCCCAGACCGTGGGCTGCGCGCAGGACACCCGCAGCGCAGCCCGCCATCCGCCCCCTGCACCATCAGGTTACCGAGCAGGTAAAGCTCTCCGCCTTGCTCACGTCACCCGTGCCGTTGTAGCGCGGGAACTTGGGGTACTCGCACACCGGGCGCTGGGCCACTGGCGTGGTGGTGCCGGGTGCGAACTTGGTGGCCACCAGCTTGTCGGGCGCCGTGCCTTTTTCCACCCAGGCGTCCATGGCGGCCAGCAGGTCGATGGAGCGGGGCTCGGTGCCCGCGCCGTCCAGGTCATGCCCGTTGGAGGGCGAGGTGACCATGCGCGCAAAGCTCTGCACCTTGCTGGCGCCCAGGCGCTGCTTCACCGTGTCGAGGTACTCCACCGTGCGGTACATCGACACGCAGGTGTCGCCCGCGCCGTACCAGATCAGCAGCTTGCCGCCGTTGTCGGCAAAGGCAGCAATGTCCGGGTCGGTGCCGTCGATCATCTCGGCCAGGCGGCTGTACTGCGCCTGGTACTGCGTGGGGTCGTGGCTCAGGATGTTGGCGTTGGGGTTGCCCTCCACCAGGCGCGCAGCCGCCGTCACGGCCATGTGGTTGAACGAATCGGGGGCATCGAAGCTGGTGCCGAACATGTACGACTGCCAATCGGACGTGGACGCGCCGCCCCGGCCAAAGCGCGGGTAGCCCACTGCGCCGCGCGACAGGGTCACGGGCGTCTTGTGGTCGCTGTAGATGAGGCGGATGGACTCGATCTGACCGGCCGTGAGGCAGCTGTCGCTGTCCGCGCCCTGGCACAGCAGCTCGGTGGGCACGTAGTTGCAGGCCTCGACGTTGCCGATGATGCCGTCCTTCAGACCGTCCAGCCCGTCGCACGCGGCCGTCTCGGCCTTGGCGTAGAGCGCGATCTTGGCGGGGCTCATCCAGTTCTCGCGGCTCTTGAAGATGTGGCGCAGCACCGTGGGGCCGAGGTTGACCTGGTGCGCCTGCTGGGCGATGGCGGGCTCCATGGCCACCACGCCGTCGTAGTCCTTGGGGTACTTCTGCGTGGAGATCAGACCTGAGCGCCCGCCGTTGGAATGGCCCATGTGGTAGCGCCGCACGGGACGCTTGCCGTAGAACTCGGTGGCGATGGCGGTGCCCACCTCCAGCACAAAATGGTTGGCGTCGAACGCATGGTTGCGCAGCGCCACATCGCTCTTGCCCCAGGCAAAACCCTGGATCTGGTGGCCGGAGTCGGAGCTGATCTTCACATACGGATTGGCCGATGGGCCCACCAGCTGCTGGTACCACGGATCGTCGGTGGGGATAAATCCGTCGAAGCCGCCACCGCCGATGGTCAGCGTCTTGCTGTTCCATTGCGCCAGCGTGGGCAGTTCCACCGCCCAGTTGATGGTGGAGTCGGGCGAGGACACGATCTGCCCGCGCACGATGCACACGTCGGGCAACGTGCCCTCGGCCTTGCGCAGCTCGGTGCGCGTGAGCTTGGCGCCATGGGGCAAGGTGGTTGACGTGTAGGCAGCGCAAGCTTCTGCCAGAGGCTTGCTGGCCAGGGGCGCAGGGGCATCGCTGCCACCGCCGCAGGCCGTCAGCGCCAGGGTGGCTGCGGCGCCCAGGCCGCTCAGCGCACGCGCGGGCCATCGGCCCAAGGGTGCCGCGAGTGCGATGCGACGGGGTTGCGCCACGGCGGCGCGGGTGGGGTTCGGGAACATGCGGAAAGTCTCCTGTGGTGTGTTTTTCTCAGGAGCCCAGCTTGCGGCGGCAGCGCCACCGCAAGCCCTGGGACTCCGGTGCGGACGATAGAAAAAGAAGCTGCCGCTGCGGCCTCTGCAAATGCAGAGGGAGCGGGAAACTACCGAGCCCGCACAGCAGCGGGCCACCGCCCTACGCGTTGCGCAGCGCCGCCACCAGTTCCAGCTTGTTGCGCACACCCAGCGCTGCGTAGGCAGTGCGCAGGTAAGTTCGCACCGTGGCGGGCGTGAGGCCCAGCGTGGCCGCAATGTCTTTGTGCGACTGCCCCTCGGCGTAGAGCATGGCCACGCTCAGCTCGCGCGGGGCCAGCGCCTGCTTGTGCTGGCGCGATGCGATGCTGAGCGCCACCAGCGGGCCGCACCGCTCCAGCCGCAGGCGGCAGGCCTTGCCCAGCGCCAGGTTGCAGGGCGCGCCGGGCAGCGCCTGCACCACGGCCGGTGGCAGGCGGGTGCCCGCCCATTCGGGGTAGGCCGCGCGCAAGGCCTGGCTGATGCGTAAGCCCGCAAACAGCAGCTCGCCCGTGGGCTGGGCCAGCGCAAAGCTGTCCCACGGGCGGAGTGGCGAATCGCTTTGCAACCGCTGCAGCCGGTGGTGCCAGTGCTGCAGCAGGTGCAGCACAAACTCGCCAAACAGCACGGTTTCGGCATCGGTGAATTCGCTGCGTGTGGGCGTCCGGTAGACCGAGACAAAAAACAGCAGTCCGCTGTGCGGCAGCTCAGCCGTGAGGGCCATGCAGTGGTACAGGCCGTGCCGCTCTGCGAAGGCCATCACCTGCGGGTCTTCAGGTGGCGCGCCGACCAGGTCGCGCTCGCGGATCACCTCGCCCAGGTGGCGCATGGAATGCTTCGCAAAATCGTCCGCAGCGGACAAGGCGTTCCACTCGTCGGCAAAACCCCGGGCCAGGCCGATGCTGCCGTGCAGCCAGTTGCGCGGCGCGGCCTGCACCTCCTGCGCGCCGCCCCCTGCGCCAGACTCGCCTGCCGACACCTCGCCCCACCACGCCGAATCAAAAGGCACCAGCCCGCGCAGCGTCTGCAGCGCCTGGTGCAGCAGGTCCTGCGGCGGCGCGTGCTGGGCCTGTTCAGCCAGCTGGAGCAGGCTGCGGCTGAGCGCGCGCAGTGGATCGGCTTGCTGCGCTTGCGCTGCCACGTGTGCCACGCTGGGCGGCCTCATGGGCCAGCGTGTTCTGCTGCGTGCGGGATGGGGAGTGTGCGGGGGCGTGGCGCCATGGGGTCTCCTGGTTTTTGGGAACGATGGTAGCCGCCATGCGCCAGCGGCTCCCTCGTAAAAACCAGGCCCCACGGAGCTGAAATACTATATTTCTTATAGCTACTTGCGCTTACTGGATAAGCGCCAGGTGCATTTTTTACCAAATATTCAAGAAACCAGCCCCTCCACCGCCTGGAACATCGACTGCCGCGCCTGGCTGATGATCTGCCCCTTCCAGGCATCGGTGTCGGTGTAGAAGGCCGCCAGCATTTGTGCCTTGATCTGGGCGGCCTTGTCGGCGGGCGTGTCGGGGTGCAGGTGGAGCCACTGCTCGGCACGGATGGCGTTCATCACGTCGAGGACGGGCACCGTGCCGTACTCCATGGCGATGCCGGTGTACTCGGCATGCGGGCATTCGTCGTAGATCGAGGTCCACATCAGGCCGGTGAGGAAGGCCGAGGTGGACGAGCCGTCATAAATGGACGTGACCGGCGTGGCGCCGCCGCCGTCCCACCAGGCGCGCGCGCGGGCCACGGCCACATCGTCGTCATTGCCCGCATAGATGCGCTCGCCATGGCCGCTGGGGCCCAGGCCGGTGTGCAGGTCGATCCAGGCAATGTGCGACGCACCCGCGCCGTGCTGGCGCAGCACCTGGCGCAGCGTGCGGTTGCTCCACGTGGGCTCGGTGCCGCCAAAGAAGACCCCTTGCGGAAACTCATGCTGGCCTTGCGAGATGGCGGCCTGCCATGCCGCTTCGCCCTTGGTGGCGATGTACTGCTCCACGGCGGCCACGTTGTCGGGGCCAGGTGGCCACTGCTCGGGCAGCAGCAGGGGCTGCACCTCTCGGTAGGCAGTGTTCACGGGCAAGGGCCTTGAAAAGTTCTGGAAGTTGCGGTTCAGGTCCACGTTTTCGTGGGTGAAGCGGCGCACGTGCGAAAAGCCATACGGGTTGAGCGCATGGATATAGAGCGTGGCCACACCGGCGTCGCGCGCCTTCGCACGCCACTCGGCGTCGTGCAGTGCAAACACCTGCACGCCGCTGCCGCAATAGCCTTCGACGCCATGGCAGGCACTGCTCACGATGAGCAGCTTCTTGGCATCGGCCGGGCCGTCGCGCACCACGTCCATGGCCAGGTCTTCACCATCGCGGCCCTTCAGGGGGTGGGCATGTGACTCGATGGGCAGGCCTGCAGTGGCGGCCGCCTCCAGAAACTTTGTGCGCGCCTTTGCGTAACTGGGCGAAAACGCGTCAACGAGACCGATCATGGACAGGGACTTTCAGACGGGGGTGGAAACAAAACACCCCGGCGCGCGCGATGGGCGCCAGGGCGGGCATGGCTCGGATCTGTTCGTCAGGCGGCGTCAGCGGGCTGGGCCAGCCACTCCTCGGCCAGCTTGACCCAGTAGGTGGCGCCCAGCGGGATCAGGTCGTCGTTGAAGTCATAGCTCGGGTTGTGCAGCATGCAAGGCCCGCCGCCGTGGCCCATCTCGCGGTGCGCGCCGTCGCCGTTGGCGATAAAGCAGTACGCACCGGGCTTGGCCTGCAGCATGTAGGCGAAGTCTTCGGCGCCCATGGTGGGCTCCTGGGGCAGCACACGCTCCTCCCCCACGATGCCCGCCATCACCTTGCGGGCAAATTCGGCCTCGGCGGGCGAGTTGATGGTGGGCGGGTAGTTGCGCACAAACTCGAACTCGCAGGTGGCGTCGTGTGCGGCGCAGGTGTGCTCGGCAATCTGGCGCATGCGCTTTTCGATCAGGTCCAGCACTTCCACGGTGAAGGTGCGCACCGTGCCCTGCAGTTCGACGCTGTCGGGCACCACATTGGTGGCCTCGCCCGCATGGATCATGGTGACCGAGATCACGCCCGCGTCCACCGGCTTCTTGTTGCGGCTGATGATGGTCTGGAAGGTCTGTACCATGCCGCAGGCGATCGGCACCGGGTCGATGCCTGTGTGCGGCAGGGCCGCATGGCCGCCTTTGCCGCGCAGGGTGATCTTGAATTCGCTGGTCGATGCCATGACCGGGCCGGGGCTGACGGCAAAAGTGCCCACCGGCATGCCGGGCCAGTTGTGCATGCCGTACACGGCCTCCATGGGGAACTGCTCGAACAGGCCGTCTTCGATCATCACGCGGGCGCCGCCGCCGCCTTCTTCGGCGGGCTGGAAGATCAGGTACACAGTGCCGTCAAAGTTGCGGTGCTTGGCAAAGTGCTGGGCCGCCGCCAGCAGCATGGCCACGTGGCCGTCGTGGCCGCAGGCGTGCATCTTGCCCTGGTGTTTGCTGGCGTGGGCGAAGGTGTTGAACTCCTGCATGGGCAGGGCGTCCATGTCGGCGCGCAGGCCAATCGCCCGGCCACAGGCGCCACCGTCGCGCCCCTTGACGATGCCCACCACGCCCGTCTTGCCCAGCCCCCGGTGGATGGGAATGCCCCATTCGGTGAGCTTTTGGGCCACCACGTCGGCGGTGCGCACCTCTTCAAAGCACAGCTCGGGGTGGGCGTGAATGTCCCGGCGCACCGCTGCAATACTGGCCGCCTGGGTGACGATGGAGTCAATAACGTTCATGATATGTGTCCTTACGATCTCACAGTCTAGCCCGCTGGCCGTCCCTTGCGCCACCCCGGGTTTATTTGCACTGCAACATGACACTCTCCCCCCACGCCCTCGAACTCGCGCAAACCCTGGTGCGCATGAACACCGTCAGCCACCACTCCAACCTGGAGCTGATCCATTTCATCCGCGACCACCTGGCCAAGCTGGGCGTGAATAGCCGATTGACCTACAACGACGACAAGACCAAGGCCAACCTGTTCGCCACGCTGGGCGAGGGCAAACCCGCTGGCGTGATCCTCTCGGGCCACACCGACACGGTGCCGTGGGACGGGCAGGACTGGACCATGGACCCACTGAGCGCTCTGGTCAAGGACGGCAATCTGTACGGGCGTGGCAGTGCCGACATGAAGGCCTTCATTGGCATTGCGGTCTCGCACGCCGAGCAATTCCTGAACAGCGACGCGCCCTTCGCCATCCACCTGGCCTTCAGTTATGAGGAAGAGATCGGCTGCTTTGGCGTAAAAGAGCTCATCGCCGACCTGCGCGATGTCAACATCAAGCCCCTGGCCTGCATCGTGGGCGAGCCCACCAGCATGGTGCCCGCCATCGCACACAAGGGCGTGTACCGCTACAAGTGCTGCGTGCGCGGCAAGGAGGCGCATTCGTCTCTCACACCCCATTCGGTCAACGCCATCGAGATGGCAGCCCGCGTGGTGGGCCGGGTGCGCGACATGGCGGAAGACTTTGAAAAGAACGAGCCCCGCTTCGAGGGCTTTGACGTGCCGTTTTCGACGAGCAGCGTGGGCCAGTTCCACGGCGGCATTGCCGACAACGTGGTGCCGCGCGACGCCGAGTTCCGCTACGAATTCCGCGACCTGCCCACGGCCAACGCGGCGCAGATGCAGGCCGAGGTGGTGGCCTACGCCCAGTCGCTGGAGCCTGCGATGAAGAAGGTGGCGCCCACAGCGGGCTTCGCGTTCGAGACCATCTGCGAGATCCCGAGCTTCCTGGGCAGCAAGGACGACCCGGTGACGCGCCTGGCGCAGGAGCTGAGCGGCGAAAAAAGCACCACGCTGGTGGCCTTCGGCACCGAAGCGGGCCTGTTCAAGAACGCGGGCATCTCCACCGTGGTGTGTGGCCCCGGCAGCATCCAGCAGGCCCACCAGCCCGACGAATACGTGAGCCTGGAGCAGCTGGCGCGCTGCGAGGCCTTCATGCAAGGACTGGTGCGCACACGCAC
Organism: Acidovorax sp. FG60; assembly: GCF_057808995.1. Lineage (NCBI taxonomy): Bacteria > Pseudomonadati > Pseudomonadota > Betaproteobacteria > Burkholderiales > Comamonadaceae > Acidovorax > Acidovorax sp. FG60. The sequence goes on along the minus strand of NZ_JBMDJC010000030.1, from coordinate 18,164 downwards.
ACTGGGCTGATCGCCTTGCAGATAGATGCCGCAGAGCGCTCCGCCGGGGCCTGCGGCGCTGCAGTCAGGTCCTCACGCGGCCGTCGCCCGTCAGCATGGACATCTCGACAAACTTCGAGGCCGCATGGCTCGTAGCGCTGTAGGTGACAGGAAAGCCCGAAATCACCTGGCTGCCCAGCGACTCAATGCCGGTGATCAGGCTCTCGCGGGTGGGCCTTCCGCTGCCCTGGGCCTGGCGCAGGCCTTCAGTGAAGATGCGGGCGGCCAGAAAACCCTCCATGCTGGAGTAGTTGGCCTGCACCTTGTCGCCACCCTTCTTGATGGCTTCCAGAAACTCGCGGGTAATCTGGCGCGACGGCTGATAGGGCGAAGGTACGACCTGCGACACCACCACACCGGCGCCATCCTTGCCCAGCTCGTCGGCCAGCGCCTGCGTGCCCACGAAAGACACGTTGTAGAACGTGCCGCCAAAGCCCGCCTTGCGCGCTGCGCGCACGAAGGATGCGGCCGAGGCATAGGCAGTGATCTGCACCACGGCATCCGGCTTGGCCGGCACCAGCTTGTCCACAGCCGCTTTCACGTCGGTCGAATTGCGCTCCACCGTGGCAGTGGCCACAGGCGAGAGCTTGAGTTCGGTCAGCGCCTTCGTCACGCCATCGAGCCCGGCCTTGCCGTAGGCGTCGTTCTGGTAGAACACCGCAATCTTCTTGAGGCCGAGGTTGGTGAGCTGGCGCACGATGAGTGCGGTTTCGTCGTAGTACGAGGCGCGCACATGGAAGATCAGCCGGTTGAACGGCTGGCGCAGCGCCTCGGCCCCCGTGAAGGGGCCAAAGAATGGCACTTTTTCCTTGGTGAAGATAGGCATCGCCGCCAGGCTGGTGGGCGTACCGATGTAACCAAACAGGGCGAACACGTCTTCGGCAATGAGCTTGCGGGTGTTCTCGGCGCAGCGGTCGGGCTCGTAGCCATCGTCCATCGTGCGGATTTCCACCGTGCGCTTGCCCACGCCACCCTGCGCATTGAGCTGGTCGAAAAAGAGCTTGGCCCCCAGGTTGAACTGCACGCCCAGCTGCGCGGCGGGGCCCGTGAAGGCAGCAGACTGGCCCAGCACAATCCGGCCTTCACTTTGCGCGTGTGCCAGCTGGAAGCCCCCCAGCGCTGCAGCGCCCAGGCCCACGGAAAACTGTCTACGACCCAATACCGGTTGGTTCATGGTGAAATCTCTGCTCTTGTGAATCGAGGGCGATCCCTCTGCGCTGCCGGTAGGCAGCCTCCTTGGAAGGGTGGCTAGATATGCACAACCGTTCCAACCCTGATTGCCAGTTTAACGATCAACCTACCAAATGCCCACGTCTTCTGCTGCAAATCCCCCTCTATCTGTACCGACTCAGGTGCGCGGCGCCTGCCCCCACGACTGCCCGGACACCTGCGCCCTGTTGACGACCATAGAGAACGGCGTGGCCACCCGCGTACAGGGCAACCCCGCTCACCCGCACACCGACGGCGTGCTGTGCGCCAAGGTGAGCAAGTACACCGAGCGCAGCTACCACCCCGAGCGCGTGCTCACGCCGCTCAAGCGCACGGGCGCCAAGGGGGCCGGCCAGTTCGCGCCCGTGACCTGGGACGAGGCGCTGAGCGACATCGCCCAGCGCCTGCAGGCTATCGCCGCGCGCGCGCCCGAAGCCATCCTGCCCTACAGCTACGCGGGCACCATGGGCATGGTGCAGGGCGAGAGCATGGACCGCCGCTTCTTCCACAAGCTGGGTGCCTCGCAACTGGACCGCACCATCTGCGCATCGGCCGGCGCCGAGGCCCTGGTGCAGACCCTGGGCGGCAAGGTGGGCATGAAGGTGGGGTTTTTTGCCGAATCGCAGCTCATCATCATCTGGGGCAGCAACTCCATCGGCAGCAACCTGCACTTCTGGCGCTATGCCCAGCAGGCCAAGCGCAATGGCGCCAAGCTGGTGTGCATTGACCCCCGCAAGAGCGAGACGGCCGACAAATGCCACGAGCACATTGCCCTGCGCCCCGGCACCGACGCCGCGCTGGCCCTGGCGCTGATGCACGAGCTGATCGCGAACGACTGGCTGGACCACGACTACATCGCCCGCCACACGCTGGGCTGGGACCAGTTGCGCGAGCGCGCACTGCAGTGGCCGCCCGAGCGCGCGGCCGAGGTGTGCGGCATTCCGGTGGAGCAGATCCGCCAGCTGGCCAAGGACTACGGCACGACGAAGCCCGCCGCCATCCGCCTGAACTACGGCATGCAGCGTGTGCGTGGCGGCGGCAATGCGGTGCGCGCCGTGGCCTGCCTGCCTGCGCTCACGGGCGCCTGGCGCCACCGCGCGGGCGGCGTGCTGCTGTCCAGCTCGGGCCAGTTCCCCGCGCAGCGCGCCGTGCTGCAGCGGCCCGACCTGATGCCCGCCCAGACACCGCGCACCATCAACATGTCCACCATTGGCGACGACCTGCTGCGCGAGGCCTCGCCTGCGTTCGGACCGAAGGTGGAGGCCATCGTGGTCTACAACAGCAATCCCGTGGCCGTGGCGCCCGACTCGGGCAAGGTGGTGCAAGGCTTTGCGCGCGAAGACCTGTTCACGGTGGTGCTGGAGCACTTCCGCACCGACACGGCCGACTACGCCGACTACATCCTGCCCGCCACCACGCAGCTGGAGCACTGGGACGTGCACCTGAGCTACGGGCACACCGACGTGCTGCTCAACCGCCCCGCCATCGGGCCGCAGGGCCAGGCGCGCAGCAACGCACAGATCTTCCGCGACCTGGCGGCGCGCATGGGCTTTGCCGAGCCCTGTTTTGCCGAGAGCGACGAGGCCCTGTGCCGCCAGGCGTTTGGCGACGCAGTGGACTACGCACTGCTCGAAAGCCAAGGCTTTGCCACGCTGGCGCTGCCCGATGCGCCGTTCGCCGAAGGCAACTTCCCATCACCCTCTGGAAAGTGCGAGTTCTACAGCGCCCGCCTGGCCGCCCAGGGCCTGGACGGCCTGCCCGACCACCTGCCCAACTACGAGCTGCAGGGCACGGATGCACGTTACCCGCTGGCCATGATCTCGCCGCCCGCGCGCAACTTCTTGAACTCCACCTTCGTGAACGTGCAGAGCCTGCGCAACATCGAGGGCCGCCCCGTGCTGGAGATCCACCCCGACGATGCCGAAGCACGCGGCATTGCCAACGACGCCGTGGTGCGCGTGTTCAACGACCGGGGCAGCTACCTGTGCCACGCCACCGTGTCGCGCCGCGCACGGCCCGGGGTTGTGAATGGCCTGGGCATCTGGTGGCGCAAGTTGGGGCTGAACGGTACCAACGTGAACGAGGTCACCAGCCAGGCCCTCACGGACTTGGGCCGCGCGCCGACGTTTTATGACTGCCTGGTGGAGGTGGAAGCCAGCACCGTGGAAACGCCGACGTTGGCATCTGTGTGATCGCATTCATCTGCGCAACCGAGTCGATATCAATTTGATAGCATTCAGCGCATATTCCACTGGCGCTACAGGCCAATCCAACTAAAAATCCCCCTCAGTGTGCGTGCGAAGCGTTCGTTGACGGGGCGGCGCCCTCTTCACCCACGCCCCCCGGCGTCAGTGCCAGAAAGTGGTGCACTACCGGCCGCTCCGGTCCGACATGGAAACGCAATGCCTCCGCTTGCAGGTCGGCATCGGCCTTGGACACGCGGTGGTGCTGGCGCAGATGCTCGGCCCACGATTCGACCAGGAACCACTCGATGACCCGGCCCGGCTCGCCCGTGTGTTCGGCCACGCCCCAGGCGTAGGCGCCGTCGCGGCGGCGCTCTTGGGACAGGTGCTGCATGGCCTGCAGGAAGGCGGGCAGGTCGGGCTTGGCGATGCGGTATTCGATCTGCACCATCACCGGGCCCCGGTCGTGCGCCACGGGCTCCGCCAGCAGGGGCTCGGGCCAGTGGTTCGAGGGCTGCAGGTCGGCCTCGCCGGTGGGCAGCTTCACGCGGTGAAGGATGAGCGACGCCACGACCAGGCCGGCCGCGCCCATCAGCAGCGTGACCGGCAAGCCGGCCTGCCCTGCGATGAGGCCCCAGCCCAGGCTGCCGGCTGCCATCGCACCGTTGAAGACCATGAGGTAGACGGCCAGGCCCCGGCCGCGCACCCAGTTGGGCAGCACAGCCTGGGCCACGCCGTTGAGGGTGGTCAGCGCGATGATCCAGCCCAGGCCCAGCACCAGCATCAGCGCCACGGCGGCCCACTGGGGCGGGGCCACGGTCAGCACGCCCATGACGGCGGCGGTGAGCAGCGAGGCCAGCAGCACCAGGCCGTCGGTGTCGAGCCGCTGGCGCAAGCGCGGCAGCAGCACGGCGCCCAGGATGGCGCCCGCGCCCACGGCGCCCAGCATCACGCCGTAAAAGCCTGCCGAGCCGCCCAGCATGCGGCGCGCCACCAGCGGCAGCAGCGCCCAGACGGAGCTGGCCAACAGGAAGAACACGGCTGCGCGCAGCAGCACCACATGCAGCTCGCGGCTGGCACGGGCGTAGCGCACGCCGGCGCGGAAGGCGCCGAAGAACTGCTCGTTCAGGCCTGAGGCCTCGGCCTTGGGGCGCTTCCACCACAGCAGCGCGGCGATCACGAACACATAGCTCAGCACGTCCAGGCCGTAGGCCATGGCCGCGCCGAAGCTGGCCAGCAGCAGGCCGCCCGCCGCCGGGCCGACGGCGCGTGCGATGTTGATGCCCAGCGAGTTGAGCGCCACGGCGCTCCTGAGCTCGCTGCGCGGCACCAGCTCGGGCACGATGGACTGCCAGGTGGGCCCCATGAGCGCGGCACCGATACCGCCCACAAAGGTCAGGGCCACCAGCCACTCCACCGTCAGCGTGTGGGTGTTGGCCAGGATGAGCAGCGTTCCGCTGACGGCCGCCAGCAGCACCTGCACCCCGATCAGGAAGCGGCGGCGGTCCAGGATGTCCGACAGCACGCCCGCAGGGATGGCGAGCAGAAAGACCGGCAGGGTGGCGGCGGTCTGGATCAGGGCGACCGCGGTGGGGCTGGACGAAAGTTCGGTCACCATCCAGGCGCTGGCCACGTCGCGCATGAAGCTGCCGATGTTGCCCAGCACGGTGGCGGTCCACAGCACCGCAAAGACGGGGATGGCCAGCGGCGCAAAGCTGCCCGGTGCGGTGGTGGTGTCGGGTTTGGTTGGGCGGTGATCAGACATGGCGGCCTCCGAGGTCGTGCCAGGCGACGAGCAGCATGCCGCCCACCAGGCCCCAGTGTTCAAAAAATGCGTTGGCACTGCGCTGCCGCTCGGCGGGCGGCGCGGCCCAGAAGCGGTCTGCCAGCAAGGCGGCCAGCGCCGTGAAGCCTGCCAGGGCGAGCGCCCCCAGCCAGCGGTACCAGCCCGACAGGATGAGCGCCGAGGCCGAAAGCTGCAGCACCAGCGTGGCGGCAGCGATGGGCGCGGCGGGGGCCAGGCCGAGCGAGCGCACCTCGGCCACGGCGCCCGCAAAGTTGCGGGCCTTGCCGATGCCGCCCTGCAGGTACGCGGCGCACAGGCACAGCAGCGCCAGCGTCTGCACCCAGGGCGCGGTGGCGGCGTTTTGCAATGCGTGCTGCACCGTCACACCGCCCAGCAGGCGCAGCCGAGCGCACCCCAAAAGCCCTGCAGGTCGGACACGGGGAGCTTGCTGCTCCAGGCCGTGGCATGGGCGTGGCCGTGCAGGTTGCAGTTGCTCGCACAGCCGCAGTTCGCCGCCGCGTTGCGCAGCACGGCCTGCAGCGGCGCACCGTCTGGCCCTCCCTGAGCGCCCCAGGCGCCGTAGCCGCCAAAGGTGCGCACGGGCGACCAGTCGGGCATGGCGGGCGGCGGGGCCGCGTCGTCGAAGCGCACGAAGTCGCCCACGCCATAGACCACCTTGCCGCCCACGACGGTGAGCAGGGCCGTGGTGTCGGCGATGTCGGACTCGGGGCAGGCAAAGAAGTCGCGATCGGGCACGACGAGGTCGGCCAGCTGGCCCGCCTCGATGCGGCCCTTCTTGCCCTGCTCGTTGCTGAACCAGGTGACGTTCTCGGTCCACATGCGCAGGGCCTGGTCGCGGGTGAGGCAGTTGCGCTGCGGCGTGAGCTGCAGGCCGCCCACCGTCTTGCCGGTGACGAGCCAGGACAGCGACACCCAGGGGTTGTAGCTGGCCACGCGGGTGGCGTCGGTGCCGGCGGACACATTGACGCCCTTCTCCAGCATGCGCTTGACCGGGGGCGTGGCCTCGGCCGCGGCGGCACCGTAGCGCTCGACGAAGTACTCGCCCTGGTAGGCCATGCGGTGCTGCACGGCCACGCCGCCGCCCAGGGCGGCGATGCGGTCGATGGACTTTTCCGAAATGGTCTCGGCGTGGTCGAAGAACCAGTTCAGGCCGGCCAGTGGTGTGTCCTGGTTGACCTTTTCGAACACGTTGAGAGCGCGCTCGATGGTCTCGTCGTAGGTGGCGTGCATGCGCCAGGGCCAGCGGTTCTGCGCGAGGATGCGCACCACCTCTTCCAGCTCGCCTTCCATGCCGGGCGCGAGCTCAGGCTGGGGCTGGCGGAAGTCCTCGAAGTCGGCGGCAGAGAACACCAGCATCTCGCCCGCGCCGTTGTGGCGAAAGTAGTCCGTGCCCTGCTTGTACTGCGAGGTGGCCGTCCAGTTCAGGAAGTCTTCCTTCTCGTGCTGGGGCTTTTGCGTAAACAGGTTGTAGGCCAGGCGAATGGTGAGCTGGTCGGCATCGGCCAGCTCCTGGATCACGTCGTAGTCATCCGGGTAGTTCTGCATGCCGCCGCCCGCGTCGATGGCGCCGGTCACGCCCAGGCGGTTGAGCTCGCGCATGAAGTGGCGCGTGGAGTTGACCTGGTAGTCGTGCGGCAGCTTGGGGCCCTTGGCCAGCGTGGCATACAGGATGGCCGCATTGGGCTTGGCCAGCAGCAGGCCCGTGGGGTTGCCCGCGCTGTCGCGCACGATCTCGCCGCCGGGCGGCGCGGGCGTGTCCTTGCCATAGCCCACGGCGCGCAGCGCGGCGCCGTTGAGCAGCGCGCGGTCGTACAAATGCAGGATGAACACGGGCGTGTCGGGCGCCACGGCGTTCAGCTCCGCCAGCGTGGGCAGGCGCTTTTCCGCAAACTGGTGTTCGGTGAAGCCGCCCACCACGCGCACCCACTGCGGCGCGGGCGTCACGGCTACCTGCGCTTTGAGCATGGCCATGGCGTCGGCCAGGCTGCGCACCCCGTCCCACCGCAGCTCCATATTGAAGTTGAGGCCGCCGCGGATGATGTGCAGATGGTTGTCGATGAGCCCCGGCAACACGCTGCGCCCGCCCAGGTCGATGACCCGCGTGCCCGCACCAGCCAGCGCCATCACTTCGCGGTCGTCACCGACCTTGGTAAAGCGCCCTTGCGCAATGGCGACCGCACTGGCCGTGGGATTGGCGCGGTCCAGCGTGGTGAAGCGGCCGTTGCGCAGGATGAGGTCGGGAGTGGTGGCAGGTTGGTTCATGTCTTGGGGCTCAGAGAATTTCAGCAATGGCAGAGCGCAAAAAGGGTGCAGCAGCCGTAGCGAGCGGCCGAAGCCTGCGCCGAGGACCGCACCAGTACTCTTGTACGGTAAGGACCACAGGTGCGGGATCCGGCCGCGCAGTAGGCTGATGCGCCCTTTTCAGCCCTCGTGGGCGTTGAACATGCTTTTGGCGTAGGTGATGCCCAGGCCATAGCCGCCGCCGAACTTCTTCGCGATGCCCGTCGTCATGTCGTACGTCTCGCCCCGCGCCCAGTCGCGCTGCAGCTCCAGCAAGTACTGCAATGCCGTGATGGGCCGAGCGCCGGCCTGCACCATGCGCTCCATGGCACGGTTGTGGGCTTCGGCCGAGATGTCGCCGCTGGCGTCGGCGATCACATACACCTCGAAGCCCTGGTCCAGCGCCGACAGTGCGGGGCCCACGATGCACACGCTGGTCCACAGGCCGGCCAGCACGATGCGCGGCTTGCCGATGGCGTTGACCCGTGCGATCACGGCCTCGTCTTCCCAGGTGTTCATGGAGGTGCGGTCCAGCAGCGCCTGGCCGGGGAATGGTGCAGTCACTTCCTCGAACATGGGGCCGCTAAAGCTCTTTTCGGCCACGGTGGTGAGGATGGTGTCCACGCCAAACCCGGCGGCCGCGCTGGCCACCAGGCCCGCGTTGGAGCGCAGCGTGATTGCATCGATGGAGTGCGTGGCAAAGGCCATCTGCGACTGGAAGTCGATCATGACCAGGGTGTGGTCGTCGGCGTTGAGCAGCGTGGCGCCGGGCTTGGCGTAGGCGACGGGGCGGGCGGTGGCGTTGGCTGCGGCGGTCGTGTTGGCGTTGGTCATGGTGAACTCCCTGGAAATTGAAGATGAAGGACGTCGAGAAAAAGCAAAAAATAGACAAGGCAATGCGGCGGGCCGGAGCGCAGGTGATGGGCGGCATCGCCCACCCACCCACTCCTCAGGGCCCCCCATTCGCTCAGTGCGGCATCGTGGGCAGCTCGTTGGGCCGCAGGTCGAACACCAGCACCTCGGCGCCTTCGCCGTTGGCAAAGCGCAGGGCCCCGGCGTCGCGGATGCGGGCGCCGTCGCCTTCGGACAGACGCTCGCCGTTCACGTCCAGGCTGCCGCGGGCCACGTGCACATACACGTTGCGGCCCGGGCCCACGTCCAGATCGGCCGACTCCTCGCTGCCGTCGAACAAGCCGGCGTAAACCCGGGCGTCCTGGTGCACGGCCAGCGATCCGTCAGCCCCTTCGGGCGAGATGATCTGGCGCAGGCGGCCGCGCTTGTGGGCCTCGCTGAAATGCACCTGCTGGTAGCGGGGTGCGGCGCCGCGCACACCGGGCACGATCCAGATCTGCAGGAAATGCACGGGCTCGTCGCTGGAGTGGTTGAACTCGCTGTGGCGCACGCCGGTGCCGGCGCTCATCATCTGCACGTCGCCGGGGCGGATGACCGAGCCCGTGCCCATGGAGTCCTTGTGCTCCAGCGCGCCTTCCAGCACGTACGAGAAGATTTCCATGTCGCGGTGCGGGTGGGTGCCAAAGCCCTTGCCCGGGGCCACGCGGTCGTCGTTGATGACCAGCAGGTCGGAGAAGCCTTGCTGGTTGGCGTCGTGGTAGTGGCCAAAGGAGAATGTGTGGCGCGAATGGAGCCAGCCGTGGTTGGCGTTGCCGCGGTGTTGGGCTTTGCGGATGTCGAGCATGGTGCAGGTCCTTTCTTCGTCGATGTGATTCACACTGGGAGGTTCTTGCCTCATCGCCCTATTCATCAAGGCTTCAGTGCTGCGGTGAAGAAAGTATCTCGCGCCGTTCCGGGGCGTATGCTGAAAGGTTTTCCAACTCATCATCGATAATTTCGATGATGCAGATCAAGGAATTGGGCCATGTTGAAACTCACGCTGGAAGCCATTGAAACCATCGACGCCATTGCCCGCCACGGCTCGTTTGCAGGTGCCTCCGAGCGGCTGCACAAGGTGCCGTCCACCATCTCGTACGCCGTGAGCAAGCTGGAAGACCAGCTGGGCCTGGCCCTGTTCACCCGCAACGGCCCGCGCGTCACGCTCACCCCTGCCGGCCAAGAGATGCTCAAGGAGGGGCGCTGGCTGCTGGCCGCCGCGCAGCAGCTCGAATCGCGGATGCGGCAGATCGCCACGGGCTTCGAGTCCGAGCTGCGGCTGATGCACGACTCGCTCATCCCCACGCACGCGTTCAACCAGGACATCTGCGCGTTTGAAGACCTGCACTGCGGCACCCGACTGCGCATCAGCAGCGAAGCCTTGACAGGCACCTGGGAGGCGCTGCGCGAAGGGCGCGCAGACATCGTCGTGGCCGCAGGCGAAGGCCCAGCGGGGGGTGGCTACAAGGCGGTGGCCGTGGGCAGCCTGGCCTTCGCTTTTTGCGTGACGGCCACACACCCGCTGGCCAAGCTGCAGCGGCCGCTCACGCGCAGCGACTTGCTGGAACACACGGCCGTGGTGGTGGGCGACGGGGCGCGCTCGCTGAACGACCGCACGGTGGGGTTGCTGTCAGGCCAGCGCCGTATCACCGTGCCATCGATGCAGGCCAAGATCGCTTGCCAGGCCGCAGGTCTGGGCCACGGTTTTGTGCCCCGCGCCTGTGTGCGCGTGGAGCTGGAGACCGGCATTCTGGTGGAGTTGCAGGTGGAGGAGCCCCGCCCGGACGAAACCTTCTGGCTGGCCTGGCGACCCGAGCACATGGGCGAGGCACTCAAGTGGTGGCGCCACCGGCTGGACCGCCCGCTGTTGCCAGGCATCCTGCCGTATTGAATGCAGCGAGCGCGTTGCGCGGGCTGGCGCCAGGCATCACCACACGATCACTTCCAATTTGATAGCTGCTTGCGCTGATGGATAAAGCGCTGGCTGCCTTTTTTTCTTCCAATGTGGAACACGGATAACCCGGTGCAGCCACCCGGCGCAAATATGGGGCCGAAGCCCATTTTCCTCATCAACCCAATTGCTTGAGCAAGGCATGGGCGCCCTGCTCTGACGATGCCGGGTTCTGCCCCGTGATCAGCGTGCCATCGGTCAGCACATAGGGTGCCCAGTCAGGGCCTTTGGAATACACACCACCGTTGGCCTTGAGCATGTCTTCCACCAGGAACGGCACGATCTGGGTCAGCTGCACAGCGTCTTCTTCGGTGTTGGTGAAACCCGTGACCTTTTTGCCCTTCACCAGGGGCGACCCGTCGGGCGCCTTGGTGTGGCGCAACACGCCGGGTGCGTGGCACACCAGCGCCAGCGGCTTGCCGGCCGCAAAGGTCTTTTCGATGAGTGCGATGGAATGCGCGTCTTCGGCCAAGTCCCACAGGGGGCCATGGCCGCCGGGGTAGAACACGGCGTCAAAGTCCTCGGCCTTCACGCTGGACAGGAGCACGGTGTTGGCCAGCTGCTGCTTCGCTGAAGCATCGGCCTTGAAGCGGCGCGTGGCATCGGTCTGGGCGTTTTCGTCGTCGCTTTTGGGGTCCAGGGGCGGCTGGCCACCGTGGGGCGATGCGAGCGTGATCTGCACGCCTGCATCCTTGAACACGTAGTACGGTGCCGCAAACTCTTCCAGCCAGAAGCCCGTCTTTTTGCCGGTGTCGCCCAGTTGGTCGTGGGACGTCAGAACCATGAGGAGGTGTGCCATGGAGGTCGCTTTCGGTGTGGGAGGGTCGATCGGAAAAAGCAAACCACCACCGTACCAGCCATAGGGCCCGTTGTCCCGCGATGCAGGCAGGTTTGCGGCATTGGCTTACAGGACGGTACTACCGCGCTGTAAGCCCCCCAGCATCTCAGCGCAGCTGCCTGGCCAGGAACTCCGCCACCTCGTTCTCCAGCGTGGCATGGTAAGCCACGCGGTCAAAGCCTTCGGGGTTGGCTGCGGCGTCTCCCGCCTCGGACGCCAGCGGCCAGACAGACTGGGCCATGAAGGCGAAGTGGCCTGCACCTGGCACGGTGCTCGCCTGTGCGGAGGGCAGATTGGCCGCCACATAACCGCCGTGGTACTGGCCCGTGAGCACGGCATCGCGCTCGGCCACCATCAGCCGCACCGGCACGCCGATGGCCTTCAGGCTGTCTGGTGTGAACACCACCGCCATGGGCGCCATGGCCACCACGGCGCGGATGCGGGGGTCTGCCACCGAGACCAGCGGACCATCGAGCGCGGGGGCGCCGGCCTGTGTGGATACCGCGGTGGCGGCCGCAGGGGCCTCCTTGGTAGTCTGGGCGGTCTGGCCACGGGCGGGCAGCTTGCCCAGGCTACAAAAGCCGGGGTCGTCCGACACGCTGCGGCAGTGCTGCGCCGCACGGGCCGGTTCGGCCTGCGCACCGGCCAGGGCCAGCACGGTGTAGCCGCCTGCCGAATGGCCCACGGCGCCAATGCGCCCGGCCGGAATGCGGGGGCCCCATTCGGGGTTGGCCAGCAGCGCGTCCAGCACGCGGCTCACTTGGCGGGGGCGCTCGCTGAAGTAGCGGCCCGAGGTAATCATCGACCGGTCTTCCCAGTTGTCGCCCGGATGGCGCAGCGCTGCCACCAGATAGCCGTCGGCCGCCAGGCGCGTGGCCAGGTTGTGGTGGCCCAGTTCATGGCCACCCGTGCCGTGCGAGATGAGGATCAGGCCCTTGAGGGGCGCGGTTGCCACCGGGGCGCCCGGCGTGACCACGGGCCGCCACGGGCCCATGGGCATGGTGCGCGCCACGGCGGGGGTGGGGTAGTACAAGGCCACGGTCACGGGCTCGGCACCCGGGACCACCAGGGTGCGCAGCCCGGCATATTGCGCCGATGCCGGGGTGGCCCAGGCCAGCATCGCTACAAAAGCAGCCAGCAGCGGGGCACGGACAACCCGCCATGTGGTGCGGAGGGCCAGGAAGAGGATGAGGATCACGGTGCGCCTTTCGTCAATGGCCGCCCGAGGTGGCGGCTTGACGGCACTGTAGGCAGCACCCGCAGCGGGCTCCAGCGCCCTGCGACGAAACGCCGCTGCGCGGCGCGAAATGCACCACGGGAGGCGCGAGCGTCTGCCCGCCCTCCCGCTCGGCGGCGGCTTACAGCGCGGCTTCGAGGATGCGGCGGCTCACGGCGGGCGTGATCTCGCGCTGCTCACCCAGGGTCACCATGCCATGCGCTTCCAGCTGCGCCACCACGGCGCCCACGGTGTCGGCGCCCAGGCCGTAGCCCGACAGGCGGGTGGCGATGCCCATGCTTTCAAAGAAATCGCGCGTGCGCTCGATGGCGGTGGTGATGCGTTCGTCGTCTGTGCCCGTGGTGATGCCCCACACGCACTCGCCGTACTGCAGCAGCTTGGCGCGTTTGGCGCCACGCCGCTCGTGCAGCAGCGCGGGCAGCACGATGGCCAGCGTGCGCGCGTGGTCGATGCCGTGCAGCGCGGTCAGCTCGTGGCCGATCATGTGCGTGGCCCAGTCCTGCGGCACGCCCGCGCCAATCAGGCCGTTGAGCGCCATGGTGGCGGCCCACATGAGGTTGGCACGGTCGTCGTACACAGGCTCGGGGGCGGTCAGCAGGCGCGGGCCAATCTCGATCAGCGTCTGCAGGATGCCTTCGGCAAAACGGTCCTGCACGGGCGCGTTGACCGGGTAGGTCAGGTACTGCTCCACCGTATGCACAAACGCATCGACCACACCGTTGGCCAGCTGCTGCGGCGGCAGGGTGTAGGTCTTGGTGGGGTCGAGCACCGAGAACACGGGGTAGGTGTGCACGCTACCAAACGACAGCTTGGCGCCCTTGGCGCGGTGGGTGATGACGCCGCCGTTGTTCATTTCAGAACCCGTGGCGGGCAGCGTGAGCACGGAACCAAACGGCATGGCGCCCTTGACGTTGCGACCGTGCTTTTCGAGGATGGCCCAGGGGTCATCGCCTTCAAAACGGACAGCGGCCGCGATGAACTTGGTGGCGTCGATCACCGAACCGCCCCCCACGGCCAGCAAGAAGTCAAACCCGCCTTCGCGGATCTGCGCCACGGCCTTCATCGAGGTCTCGTAGCTCGGGTTGGGCTCGATGCCGCTGAAGGTGGCGTGCTGGCGCTCGCCCAGCGCGGCGCGCACCTCGGCCAGGGTGCCGGTCTTTTCGGCGCTGGCACCGCCCACCAGAATCAGCACCTTGGCTGCAGCGGGCACGAGCTGGGCCAGGTCGGCAATGCGGCCCTGGCCGAAGGCGATGTGGGTGGGGTTGTGGAAGTCGAAATTCAGCATGGGGGTCTTTCTGGGCGAGGCCGGCGCATGCGCCGTTGGGGGTCGCATTGTGCGGCGCACCCGCGCCCCGGCGGCGTCGCGTGGGCGATAGCCCTGCGGCCGCCGCGCTCATCCTGGGCCCGTCAGCGAAAACCGGCAATCTGGTGCACGGCGTCCGCCAACCGCTGGGGTTGCGAGAAATACGCAGAGTGGCTCGCCTCGATGGACGACACCGTGGCGCAAGGCGAGGCCGCGATCATCTTGCGCTGCAGCTCAATGGTCACGGCCCGGTCCTGCGTCAGCTCGATGTAGTGCCGAGGCACGCTGCCGTAGCGCGGCGCCGTCAGCGAAAGCCGGGTGAGTGCGGGCAGCGAGGGCTCGGGCGTGAGCAGCGCCTGGGCCAGCGCCACGTCGGCGTCCGAGCAATCGGCGTACAGCGCGGGGCGGTAGGCCTCGGGCGCCAGGTGGTCGGTCAAGGTGCTGCGGCTGACATGGATGTGGCGCGCCACCAGCGAGGTCTTGTCCTGGCGGAAGAAGTCGGTCACCCGCTCGCCATGGCGCAGCATGTAGGCGGCCAGGTAGGTCACACCCACCAGCTTGTGGTGCCGCTGCTCGGCCACTGTGGACGCCACAATGCCGCCCCGGCTGTGCGCCACGACGAGCGCCGGGCCATCCAGCGCATCGAGCACCCGGCACACATGCGCCGCCATGGCTGAGAGCTTGGTACGCCCCCGCGCCAGCCGCCAGTGGCGGCCATGGGCGGGCAGGTCAGGCACATGCACCTGGTGCCCCCGGGCCTGCAGCAGCGGGACCACTTTGTGCCAGCACCAGGCGCCATGCCAGCTGCCGTGCAAAAGAACGATATTCATGAAGATGCCTTTGGGTCTTGGGGAGAAATGCCGGGCGCCAGTTGCGCCGCCAGCCGGGCGAGCGATGGCTTGGCGCCCCACTCCGACCGGAGCGTAAAACCGCCCTGCCCCAGGCACTCGCTGAATCCGGACCACCGATTGGCGGCCGGCGGCCCCCCTCTCCTCCCTCGCCCGCGACACGCAAAGATCAGGAGGCGACCTCTTGCTACTGCAGCGCCTGCAGCCGCGTGGCCATGAAGTCACGCAGCGCACGCACCAGCGGCGTGAGTTGCCTGCGGCTGGGGGCCACCAGAAACAGCGGGACCGCCTCCGTGGTCCAGTCGGTGCACAGTGGCACCAGACGACCGGCAGCCAGGTCGTGCGCCACGTCAAAGTACGACTTGTAGGCAATGCCGCGCCCCAGCACGGCCCAGCGGCGCACGGCATCGCCGTCATTGGCCACGTTGTGGCTGCGCACACGCACCTGCGCCTCCTGGCCCGCCGCATCCCAGAACCGCCAGCGGTCGTGCACATCCTCGCCCAGCATGAAGCACAGGCAGTCATGGTCCACCAGCGCATGCGGGGTGGGGGGCGCGCCGTGGGCCGCCAGGTAGGCCGGGGCCGCACACAGCACGCGCCGGTGCTCGGCCGCCAGCGGCAGCGCGACCAGGGCCGAATCCTGGGGCTTGCCATAGCGAAAGGCGGCGTCCACCGGCTCGCTGTACACGTTGGCCATGCGATCTGACAGCTGCAATCGGACGGCGATGCCCGGGTGCTCGACTTGGAACTCGTCGAGCCAGGGCAACAACACATTGCGCCCCAGGTCGGACGGCGCCGCCAGCTGCAGCGTGCCGCTCAGCGCACCCGCCCGGCCGCTGGCCAGCTGCCCCTGCACCTGCTGCAGCGCGGCCAGCGCGGGGCGGCAGTGCTCCAGAAACAGCGTGCCCTCGGGCGTGAGCCGCAGGCTGCGCGTGGAGCGCACGAACAGCAGCACGCCCAGCTCGGCCTCCAGCCGCTTGAGTGCCGCGCTGGCCGCTGCCGGGGTCAGGTCCAGCGCCCGGGCCGTGGCCGACAGGCTGCCGCTGTCCACAGTGCGCACAAAGATGTCCAGGTCTTGCAGGCTTTTCATGTCTTGGTCGTGGCGTTGAGCTGGCCATCTTCAAATTTTCTTTGAATATTCTTTCAATCAACATCCTATTTAAAAACAAATAAGACAAAGCGACCATACAAGCCTGTCCAGCCCACTCCACACGCTTCGACCATGACCCGCACTGCCACATCTGCTCTTTTTGCCCCTTTGGCTCTTGGCCCCCTCACCTTGCCCAACCGCATGGCGATGGCGCCCATGACCCGCGCTCGCAGCACCCAGCCCGGTGACGTGCCCAACGCGATGATGGCCACCTACTATGCCCAGCGGGCCAGCGCCGGGCTCATCGTGAGCGAGGCCACCCAGATCTCGCGCCAGGGCCAGGGCTACAGCTTTACGCCGGGCATCTACACCGAAGCCCAGGTGCAAGGCTGGCGCCGGGTGACGGATTCCGTGCACACCGCTGGCGGCCGTATGGTGCTGCAGTTGTGGCACGTGGGCCGCATGTCGCACCCCAGCTTCCACGCCGATGGCCTGCCCGTGGCGCCATCCGCCTTGTCGCCCGAGGCCAAAGTCTGGGTGGTGGGTGACGACGGCGTGGGCCGCATGGTCGATAGCCCGGTGCCGAGGGCATTGGGCACCGCCGAGATCGCGGGTGTGATCGACGACTTTCGGCGCGCCGCTGCCAACGCCATGCGGGCAGGCTTTGACGGGGTGGAAATCCACGGGGCCAACGGTTACCTCATCGACCAGTTCCTGCGCACCACGTCCAACCACCGCACAGATGCCTACGGCGGCACCATGGACAACCGCACCCGCTTCGCCCGCGAAGTGGCCGCCGCCGTGGCCAGCGAGGCGGGCGCCGAGCGCACCGGCATGCGCCTGGCCCCGTTCATCACCCAGCGCAACATGAACTGCCCCGAGATCATTCCGACCATGCTGCACCTTGCGCGCCAACTGGACACGCTGGGCCTGGCCTACATCCACCTGGCTGAGGCCGACTGGGACGATGCCCCCAGCATCCCCGAGGACTTCCGCCAGGCCTTGCGCAATGCCTACAGCGGCCGCGTGATCGTGGCGGGCAAATACACGCCCGAGCGCGCGCAGCAGATCCTGTCATCCGGCATGGCAGACCTTGTGGCCTTTGGCCGCCCCTTCATTGCCAACCCCGACCTGCCAGCGCGCTACGCCGCGGGGCTGCCGCTGGCCGCATTCGACCCCGCGACCTTGTTCGGCGGCACCGAGCATGGCTACAGCGACTACAGCGCCGCCCGCACGACTGCAGCACAACAGCCCGCCGCTGAGGCCCTGGCTTGAGCTGACCACACGCAACCCTATCCCCATCACTCCCACTCCACACACCAGGACCTGCACCATGAAAGCCATCGGCTACCAAACCGCCTACCCCATTGACCACCCCGAGTCGCTGCTCGACATCACCCTGCCCGACCCCGTGGCCACCGGCCACGATCTGCTGGTGGAGGTGCATGCCGTTTCGGTGAACCCCGTGGACACCAAGGTGCGCAAAAGCAGCTCGCGCAGCGGTGACGGCCCCGACTACAAGGTGCTGGGCTGGGACGCCAGCGGCATCGTGCGCGCCGTGGGCCCGGATGTGACGCTGTTCCAGCCCGGCGACCGCGTCTGGTACGCAGGCTCCATTGCCCGCCAGGGCACCAACAGCGAACTGCACCTGGTGGACGAGCGCATCGTGGGCCACGCGCCGAAGTCGCTGGACTTTGCCGAAGCCGCCGCACTGCCGCTGACCACCATCACCGCGTGGGAGCTGCTGTTTGACCGCCTGCGCGTGGCGCCCGGCAAGCAGCCCACCAACAAGACCGTGCTCATCATCGGCGCGAGCGGCGGCGTGGGCTCCATCCTCACGCAGCTGGCGGCTCGGCTCACCAGCCTCACGGTGATCGGCACCGCATCACGCCCCGAAACCCAGCAGTGGGTGCGCGACCTGGGCGCCCACCACGTCATCGACCACAGCCAGCCGCTCACGCAAGAACTGGCCCGCATAGGCCACCCCACGGTGGACATCATCGTGAGCCTCACGCAGACCGACGCGCACTTCGACCAGATCGTGGAGGCCATCGCGCCGCAGGGCCAGTTCGCGCTGATCGATGACCCGGTGTCGCTCGACGTGACGAAGTTCAAGCGCAAGTCGGTGTCGGTGCACTGGGAGCTGATGTTCACCCGCGCACTGTTCGGCACCGCCGACATGATCGGCCAGCACCGGCTGCTGACCGAGGTGGCGCAGCTGGTGGATGCGGGGCTGATTCGCACGACGCTGGACCAGCGCTTTGGAACGATCAATGCCACGAATCTGAAGCGCGCACATGCGCTGATCGAGAGCGGCAAGGCGCGGGGCAAGCTGGTGCTGGAGGGGTGGGTCTGAAGAACTGCGGGCCATGCAAGGGGCGTAGCACCACCCGCGCGGCAGATTGTGTGTCGGACTGAAAAATACTGTATTTAAAAAAGGGGTATCCACTTAGCTCCAGTGGCACCCTGGATGCTGTGTTTTTATAAGGGG